>JAHHTV010000001.1 GCA_020024395.1 Anaerotignum sp.
TTTTACATTTTCAAATGTAAAGCTGTTTTGTTCAGATGGTGTGTTGTATGTGATAACACCATTGACAGAGTTTTTGACAGGGGCTGTGTATACTTCGCCGTCTGGAATGTTGCAGCTACCTGCACATTTTACAGCAGGAATATCTTTGATAGAGAATGTCAAATCTGTGCCTTTTGCAACCAAGCGTACTTTATCGGTACGGTTCATCAAATCAACAAGGCTATCCATTGCTTTTGACATTTTGCCATAATCCAGATTGCAGACATTGAAATAAAAATCTTCAAAATCTTCTAAACTGGTATGTGCAGATTGTGCCATGCTGTTTGTAGGATAACGCAATACCACCCATTTTGTATGAGGAACACGAATATCATGGTGTACAGGGGAAGAATACAAACGGTTATATAAATCTTGTTTATCCATAGGAACATCTGCCTGTTCTGCGATGTTGTCTTCTCCTCTGACACCGATAAAAGCATCCATTTGTTTCATCAATAAAGCATCGGCTTCTGCCATCAGTTTCATTTGGTCTTCTGTTACACCCAACAACAGCTCACGTTCCAAAGAATTTGTCATTAGTTGCAAAAATGGGATTGCCCCAACTTTGTATGTTTCTTTGATAATGGCTTTGACAAGTGGTGCAGGGTGTATACCATTTTGGTGTATCATTACTTTTTCGCCTTTTTGTAAACGGCAAGAATGATGTACCAAATTATATGCTAATTGTTCTAATCTAGCGTCCATATCATTGCTCCTTTCTGTTGCTTCTGAATACTACGTTATCTATTTTACCCCTTTTTTGTAAAATACGCAAAATTTTTTCACCAAAAATTTGACAATATAAAAAAGGGCAGATACAATGAGTAAAAGAAAGGCGGTGTGGTCATATGCGTGTGGCTTTGCCCACAAAAGAAGGACAGATTTTTTTGCAGTATGACAAAGCAAAAGAATTTACGATATATGATGTGGAAATTGAATTAGTGAAATCCAAAGAAATTGTGGTATTAAAAGAAATGTCCATTGCCGATTTTTTGGATATACAACATATCAATGCTGTGATTTGTGCTGATATTCGTTCCGCAGGGAAAACGCTTTTGCGTACCAAGCGAATTGAAGTAACATATGGTGTGACAGGAAATGCAGATGATGTGATGGTAAGATATTTGAGTGGTGAGGCACTTGGCACTGTAGAAGAAAACGCATGGTTGCGTATGGAATTAGATGAAAAGATAAAGGAGGATATATGATACTGGAACGTTTTTTCCCCGATTTGTATGTTAAATCGGTGTATGAATTGCCTTTGGAGGCATTAAAACAAAAAGGCGTCAAAGGGCTGGTGTTTGATATTGATAATACCATAGCACCTTTTGATGTGGCAGAACCAGATGATGCATTGATAGATTTTTTTGTAAAATTAAGAAAAATGGGTTTTCGGATTTGTATCCTTTCCAATAACAATAAAGAACGTGTGCAGTTGTTTAATCGCAATTTGAAAACATTGGCTGTACACAAAGCAGGAAAACCAGGTATAAAAAAAGTCAAACGTGCATTGGAAAAATTGCATATTGCACCACAAAATGCTGCCATTGTGGGTGATCAAGTGTTTACAGATATGTGGTGTGGACATCAAGCAGGTATGTATTGTATTATGACAGCCCCCATTTGTGAACGTGACCAGTTTGTCACAAAAATCAAAAGAGGTCTGGAACGGTGTGTCATGCGTGTGTATTTCAAAAGAAATGGTATAAAATAAGGAAAAACTGTTTTTTTCATAATTTGTGTATTGAAAAATCGTAAATTTTCCATTAAAATAAAAAATGATATGCTTATTTTTCAGAATAAGGTATAATATAAACAAGTAAAAGTTTGCAGACAAATTTCTGCAACAAAAGTTTGAGGAGGAAAATATACATGATTTCTGCAGGTGAACTTAGAAACGGCGTAACCATGGAATACGAAGGCGACGTATACAGCGTATTGGAATTCCAGCACGTAAAACCAGGTAAAGGTGCGGCTTTTGTACGTACAAGATTGAAAAATTTGAAAACAGGTGCGGTAGTTGAAAAAACATTCCGTCCTACTGAAAAAATGTCCAAAGCACATATCGACAGACAGGATATGCAATATCTGTACAGCGATGGCGAATTGTTCCACTTCATGAACAATGAAACATTTGACCAGATTGCAATTAATGCAAGCGATGTGGGTGATGCATTGGAGTTTGTAAAAGAAAACGAAACTGTAAAAATTCTGTCCCATGATGGCAAAATTTTCGGTATTGAACCACCTTTGTTTGTAGAATTGGAAATCACACAGACAGAACCTGGTTTTGCAGGTAACACAGCACAGGGTGCAACAAAACCTGCGATTGTGGAAACAGGTGCTTCCGTGCAGGTGCCTTTGTTCATTAACCAAAATGAAATTATCAAAATTGATACACGTACAGGCGAATACTTGGGTAGAGTAAACGGCTAATTTTTCGACGAAGTATTAGAAAGGAGCATAAAACCATGGAATATTTTGAAAAGAAAATCACATATTTGCGGGGTCTTTGTGACGGCAGTGGTTTTGACCCTGATACCAAAGAAGGAAAAATACTGCATGGCGTGATGGATATTTTAGAAGACATGGCGTTTATGCTGGAAACTTTTTTAGACGACGAAGATTTGGAAGATATGCAGATGGATGATGAAGAAGATGCAGAAGAACCTGTTTATTTCTATTCTTTTATCTGCCCCAACTGTGGTGAAGAAATCGATGTAGATGAAGAAACCATGGAAACGGAAAAAGAAATTGCTTGTCCAGGATGTGGCAATGGTATCCCGATGGGAACTATTGATTTGGACGAGCTGAAATTTTAATGAAAAAGTATGATGAAATGTGTATTTCATCATACTTTTTTTCTGTGATGATGTTATTGTATGGCTTCTTGTAATTTGTCTGCACGAATATATAAATTGGTATTCATTGCAAGAAATACAGGATAATTGTCATTGGAAACAATTTCTTTATGATTTTTATTAAATAAACGACAATTTACGGTATGTATGCCTTCTGGACCTTGCAAAAGATTCATTTCCAGTGGAGGAAGTGTAAATGGTTTTGTAGCAGAAAGTGTCATATTGTCTGCATGGATTGTGGCAGTGATATTTCCATATTTCAAAAGGTATTCATCAAGACATAGATATAAACAAGATGTTTGATTTTCTTGCTGTACTTCATAGCCACAAAGGCTCATCTGATTTTCTCCAACATAGTAGGTGTTGTATGAAAAAGAGGATGCAGGGAAATGGTCTTTTAATGCTATGATTTTTCCAGTTGGTGCAATCACAGCAGGGATTGTGCTTTTTTTGGTAAAATGTATGGCATTATTTTCGTTTTCTATTTTCATTGTTCCAAAGTAGTGGTATAAATCAAGCAGTGAAATCATCATTTCTTTGCCATTATGATATGCGGTGACTGGAAAAATATTTTTGTCGCCTGCATAGACTTTGATGCTGGAAGCAACTGGACGAAATGCCTCTTGCAAAGCAGGTACTTTGGGTTTGTTGTTTGTGGACATTTTGGGTGTAAAGTTCTCTTTTGGTTTGATATGTAATGTGCGTGTTTTTTTATCCCAAGTGATAACAAAGCCATTTTGTTGCAATGTACTTTCTGGAAGAAACAAATCTGAATTTTTATAAACATATTGTGTACCAAATTGTGTATCTTGATAAGCGTCTGCATAGATATATGCTGGCACAGCACAGCCATCTAACGTTATGGTGTCTGATGGGGTAATGAAAACGGAATTCTCTTGTGCAAAAGCAAAATACGGCGTAGTACAACATACAAAAAGTAAAGTGAGTATGGAACAAAATAGTCTTTTCAAGTGACATGCTCCTTTCTAAAAATATAATTTTATATTATGTTAGGTATAACTATAACATATATCATTTGTAAATACAACAAAAAAGGAATGAATTTTGACATGAAACAGTATATACATAAAGTACAATATTATGAAACAGATAAAATGGGTGTGGTACATCATTCCAATTATATCCGCTATATGGAAGAGGCACGGGTTGACTTTTTGGAACAAATTGGATGGGGATTTGATAAATTGGAACAAGCAGGCATTGTATCACCAGTTGTGGGGGTACAGGTGCGGTATAAACAGCCTTGTCGTTTTCCAGAAACCATTGCCATAACTGTCCATATAGAAAAATATAATGGTATATTGCTACACATTGGTTATGAAATGAAACACACAGAAACAGGCGTTTTGGTGTGTACTGCACATTCAGAACATTGTTTTTTGGATATGGCAGGTAAGCCCATTCGTTTGAAACATGATTTTCCATTGTTAGATAATGTATTGAAACAATATGCAGCAAAATAAAAAAACGAATGGTATTTGCCATTCGTTTTTTTTTAGTCTTGGAAATAAATTTTACCATTTTCTACTTTTGTGATAACTGCTAGAGAGTCCACCAAATAACCAGCATCACGCAGTTTTTTACTACCACCTTGAAATTCTTTTTCTATGATTGCCGCAATGCCGCATACTGTACCACCAGCCTGTTCTACCAAACTAGCAAGACCAGCTGCTGCTTCGCCATGTGCCAAGAAATCATCAATAATCAATACTTTATCATTTGCATTCAAGTAATTTTTGGAAACACGTGCAATGGAAACCGTACCTTTTGTAAAAGATTTGACTTCTGCACCATAGTATTCTTCTGTCATTGTACAAGGATGTGTTTTTTTGGCAAATACAACAGGTACTAAATCAAAATAGATTGCAGTGATTGCTGCAATACCAATACCCGAAGATTCTATGGTTAATATTTTATTGATACCAAGATGTCCAAAACGACGATGGATTTCTTTTCCCAATGCCATAAACAAACCAATGTCTAATTGATGGTTGAGAAAGGAGTCTACTTTGACAACTTCTGTACCAATCTCAATACCATCTTTTAATATTCTTTGTTTTAACAACTCCATAACAAGACTCCCTCTGATAAATCATAATTCCCCAATATAGTACTTACCATTATACGGTGGTATTTTTGCAATGTAAATAGCTCTTTTTTAGATTGTATTTTTTTTGTTAAATTAGAATAAAAGATGATAAAAAAATGCTATTTTTCATACAGTTTCCATAAAGTAGATGCTATATAAAACATCAAAATAGGAATTTTATAAAATAAATTATTTTATTATGGTTAGACTATTTTGAACAAATGCAGGAAATTGTTGTTTTTTGGCGAATATAAAAAATAAAAGAGAAAGCAGATGTATGAGAGGTGGAGAAAATGGCTTTTTTAGATAGATTGGGAGAATTTGCAAAAAATGCGGCAGATAAAGCAAATGATGGTTTGGAAATCAACCGTATCAATAGTGATATTACAATGCAACAAGGCAATATCACTGCATACCAAAGAGAATTGGGGTTATATTATTGGGATAAATTTGTTGCAGGCGAAACATTAGAACAAGAAGCAATGGATATTTGTAAAAAAATTGTTTTGGCACAAGATAACATTGTATCATTACAAGCAGAAATCGAAAAAATCAAAACAGATAGAGCCGCAGAAAAAGCAGAGCGTGCACAACAAAAACAGGCAGAAAGAGAACAACAAAAATTGGCAGAGCAACAAGCATTAGAAGAACAAGAAGAAACACCAGAATTTTGCAGTAATTGTGGCATGGCACTAACAAAAGGACAAAAGTTTTGCAGCAACTGTGGCAGTACTGTCACAAAATAAAACAAAAACACATAATATGATATCGTAATTTCTTCGAGAATGAGAAAATCTCTACCGGCGGTGACAGCCCGCAAGCCGAAAAGGCAGATTTGTTGTAATTACAAAGCCGACAGACAGTCTGGATGGGAGAAGAAAGCAAATACCATATAATATGGTGTTGTTTTTCGGCTGTCTATTGCTCGAAAAATGCAAATATAAGACACCGAAAAGGTGTCTTTTTTTGTAGCATGAGGAGGCGTATATCTATGAAGCAGACAAAACAAAATCCTTTGGCAACAGAACCGATTGGAAAATTATTGTTGCAGTTTTCTGTACCCACAATGATGACGTTGTTGGTAAACTGTTTGTATAATATTGTTGACCAGATATTTGTAGGGCATGCAGTGGGGATAGATGGTGTTGCTGCAACCAATATTGCATTTCCTATGGTGACCATATCTGCGGCATTGGCTTTGATGTTAGGGGACGGCTGTGCGGCAAATATCAGCCTTTGTTTGGGTAAAAAGGAACAACAACAAGCAGAAAAAATATTGGGAAATGGCTTTTCATTGTTGTTGCTTTTGGGCATTGGTTTGGCAGTTGTGGTTTTGGTGTTTGGTACACAGCTAGCGGTGCTGTTTGGTGCATCTGAAAAAGTATACAGACTTTCCACAATTTATATACGAATATTGGCATTGGGTTTGCCTTTTCAAATGGCAAATATGACATTTACAGCAATCATTCGTGCGGATGGAAACCCACAATATGCGATGAAAAGTATGCTGATAGGTGCAACAATCAATTTGATGTTAGACCCTATATTGATATTTGTTTTTGATATGGGGGTGATTGGTGCAGCAATCGCCACAATTATTGGGCAAATGGTAGCTGGTATGATTTGTTTTGCATATATCCATAAATTTCAACATATCACATTTGTCAAACAAAATATGAGATTGTCATGGGATACTTGCAAAAGTATTTTTTCTTTGGGATTTCCGAGTTTGTGTATACAAACAGCAACAGCACTGACACAAATTGTCATGAATAATTTGATGAGAAATTATGGCGCATTGACACAGTATGGTAGTGAAATGGCATTATCTGCTTATGGCATGATGATGAAAATGTATCAAGTGGTACACGCAATGTTTGTTGGTGTTGCCTCTGGTACACAACCTATAAATGGTTTTAATTTTGGTGCAAAACAATATGCTCGTGTGATGCAGACATTTCGTATTGCAGTTGTGGTGTCGTTTGTCATTTCTGGTGTATGGTTTTTGATATTTCATTTTGGTGGCGGCATAATTGGGAGTTTGTTTGTGGCAGATGACCCATTATATCAAGAATTTTCTGCACATTGTTTTCGGTTGTATATGATGGGCTTTTTTGTGTATGGTTTGCCGCAAGTGACATCGTCTTTTTTTCAAGCAATCGGAAAACCTGCAAAAGCATTGGCAACCGCATTGGCAAGACAAATTGTGTTTTTGATACCGCTTGCAATATTGTTTTCTGCAAAATATGGGTTGTCTGGTGCGTTGGCAGCTGCACCAGTTGCAGATATTTTGGCTTGTGTGACAGCGTTGGCTTGGATTGCAAATGAATACCATATATGGAGAAAAAACGGATTTTTGCTATTGAAACATTGACATAAAAGACAAGTGTTTTTGGATAATATGAATAGAAATCATAGTATCTGATAGAGGTGTTGACGTTGAAACAGATTTTGAAAAATGTCAAAAAGTGTCCGTTTTATGTTGCATTGTTTGCATTTTGTTTTATGGGGGGCAGGATAACCGCATGGTTACGAGCAGATATGCCTGTCACAGCTATGCAGAAACAAGCAGAGCTTGCCATTATCATTGATGACTTTGGATATGGCGGAGAAGGAACGGCAGAAATGCTGGCGTTAGATATCCCCTTTACAGCAGCAGTTATGCCGTTTTCTTCACAAAGTGCAGAAGATGCACAAAATGCCGTGAATGCAGGAAAAGAAGTCATCATACATATGCCTATGGAGTCGCTGACAGGAAAAAAAGAATGGGTGGGTGACAAAGGTATTTTTTGCAATATGGATAAAACCAGTATACAAAATTGTATCAAAGAGGCGTATACCATTGTACCACAGGCAGTGGGTATGAATAACCATATGGGGTCTGCGGTTATGGAAAATGGTGAAATACTGGCAATGGTACTAGATACCATAAAACAGAACAATGGTATTTTTATAGACAGTGTAACAACGCCAAATTCAAAATGTGCCACATTGGCAGAACAAAATGGCATGACTTATTTCAAACGAGATGTTTTTTTGGATAGCACTGACAGCGTGGCACAAGTGGAAAAACAACTGCGACAAGCAGCAGAAATTGCCAAAAAAAATGGTTGTGCCATTGCCATTGGTCATGTCGGCCCTGAGGGGGGCATGGTGACTGTGCAAGCATTGCAAAATTTGAAAGAGCCTTTGCAAAAAGAGGGGATTTGTTTTGTAAAAGTGTCAGAATTGGCAAAAAGTCATTGAATTTTGTTTTACAATGTGTGCAAGAAATGTGCTATACTGATAATATGCCTTTGTCTTTTTGGCAAGGGCATTTTTAGGAGGAAATATGGCATATTGGAATTCAAGAGGATTACGTGGTAGTGCGTTAGAAGAAAGCATCAATTTTACAAATGAACAATATCGCAGAAAAGGGCTGGCTTTGTTACAAAAGATACCAACACCCATCACACCTGTAAAAGTGGATAACAAAAAACATACCATTACACTGGCGTATTTTGACCAAAATAGTACGGTGGATTATATGGGTGTGGTACAGGGAATACCAGTTTGTTTTGATGCCAAAGAAACGGCGCAAAAACATTTACCTTTGCAAAATATCCATGCCCATCAGCTGGCATTTATGGAAGATTTTCAGAAACAGCAGGGGATTGCGTTTTTGTTGGTGTATTTTTCATCATTGGGAGAATATTATTTTTTGCCTTTGGAAACACTGCAAATATATTGGCAGGCAGCAAAAAATGGTGGCAGAAAGTCCATTCCTTATACTGCATTTGACAAAAAATATGAAATCAAACAACAAAGCAATGGTGTTTTGCATTATTTGGAAGCCATTGCTTGCTATTTAGAAGAACAGGAGGGGAAATCATGCTGAAACAATCGTTAGTCATGCATACATTGGAGGCAGCACTGGAAACAGGTGCAGATTTTGCAGAAGTGTATGCAGAACGCACAAAACGCAACCGTTTGGAAACGGTCAATGGCATTGTAGAAACAGCGTTTGGTGGCGTAGATTATGGTGTTGGTATTCGTTTATTTTTTGGAAATCGTGTGTTATACGGCTATACAAATGATATGACAGAACAAAGTCTGATAGAAACTGCACGCACATTGGCAGCTGCACAAAAAGGCACACAACTGCAAAAATTACAACCATATCAGCCCTATATATATCAAAATAGAAATCCCATACAAATATTACCGAACAACGTAGAAAAACGAAAAAAAGCAGAACATCTTTTTGCAGCATCTGCGGCGGCAGCGGCATATGATAGCCGTATTACACAAACAAAAGCCTCTTTTTTGGATGTGACACAAGAAGTATTGGTGGCAAATACAGAAGGCGTATGGGCAGAAGATTGTCGTATCCGCAGCCGTTTTTCGATAGAAGCGGTGGCATCATCGGCATCAGAAAAACAAAGTGGGCATTTGGCACAGGGAGGTTCTGTAGGATTTGAATTGTTTTCACAAATAGACGCAGAACAAATGGCAAAAGAAGCAGCACACATTGCTGTGACAATGTTGGGGGCAAATCATTGCCCTGCTGGTAAAATGCCAGTGGTGATAGAAAATGGTTTTGGCGGCGTGATTTTCCATGAAGCCTGCGGACATGGCTTGGAAGCAACAGCAGTTGCAAAAAATGCTTCTGTATTTGCAGGGAAATTGGGCAAACAAATTGCATCACCACTTGTGACTGCCATTGATGATGGTACTATACCGAATGCATGGGGTTCAGCGAATATTGATGATGAAGGTACACCAACTAGAAAAAATATACTCATTGAAAATGGCATTTTGAAATCATATCTGATTGACCGTATGAATGGCAAGCGTATGGGTATGCTGTCCACAGGTTCTTCCAGACGACAAAATTATCGTTATGCACCCACAAGTCGTATGACAAATACATTTTTGGCAGCAGGTGACACTTCTGTACAGCAAATGATAAAAGATACTGATTTTGGATTATATGCCAAACAAATGGGTGGCGGCAGTGTAGACCCTGCAACAGGTTCTTTTAATTTTGCTGTTTTGGAAGGGTATTTGATACGAAATGGAGAAATCTGTGAGCCTGTCAGAGGTGCAACACTCATTGGCAAAGGTGCAGAAGTATTGATGGATATTGACAGAGTGGGCAATAACTTGAAACGGGCACAAGGTATGTGTGGTAGTATTAGTGGTTCTATCCCAACCGATGTGGGACAACCTGCCATTCGTGTCAAAGAAATGACCGTTGGTGGAAGGGGGTAATCGGTATGAACTGGGAAGATATACAAAAAAAAGTCATAAAACAGGCTTTGGATATGGGGTTTTCTGATTGTGAAATGCATTATGATAAAACAGAAGCTTTTGAAGTGATGGTTATGGAAGGCGAAGTGAACAATTATGAAAATAGCAGCACACAAGGCATTGCATTTCGTGGCAATTTTGAAAACAAAACTGGTTATGCCTACACAGAACAGCTTACAGAAGAAGGTTTGACAGATTTGTTGCTTACAGCAAAAGAAAATGCACAACTGCTTTTTGAAACGCAAAAAGAAACATTGTATCCACCACAGAAACAATATCCAACATTACAATGTGAAAATGAAATGTTGGAACGATTGACGCCCGAAGAAAAAATTTTAGCAACAAAAAAAATGGAAACAGCAGCAATGCATACAAAATTACCCATTGCATCCATTGATTATTGTTTGCTTGGCACATATCGCAATCAAACAGCCATTGCAAATAGTTTGGGATTGTCATTGTCATTTTGTAGAAATAATGCAACGGCTTATGTCAGTGCCATTGCCAAAAATGGTGATGAAGTGAAAACAGGTTCTGATTTTTGGAAGGGCAACGATTGGAAAACATTTGACCCAACCAAAACAGGGAAACGTGCCGCAGAGCGTGCAGCGTCCCATTTGGGGGCGAAAACAATTCCCAGTGGAAAATATGATGTTGTGTTAGACCAAGCGGTTATGGCATCATTTTTGGGTGTATACAGTGGGGTATTTTATGCAGAGCAGGTGCAAAAAGGGTTTTCATTGCTCAAAGATAAAATTGGGCAGAAAATAGCAGCTGATTGTGTGACATTGCATGATAATCCGCTTTTGGAAAATGGTTATGTGTCTACGCCTTTTGATAGTGAAGGTGTTGCTTGCTATGACAAAGCAGTGATACAAAATGGTGTATTGCAAACATATTTGTATAACCGCAAAGCAGCAGAAAAAGATGGGGTATCTTCTACAGGAAATGGTTTCAAAGCAGGATTGCAAGCACCTGTCAAAACAGCAGTAACCAATTTTTATATCGAAAAAGGCACAAAATCACAAGAAACATTGTTGCAGGATATGCAAAATGGGCTTTTGATTACAGACATTTCAGGGTTGCATGCAGGTGCAAATACCATATCTGGTGATTTTTCACTTTTGGCAGAAGGGTTTTGTATAGAAAATGGTAAGAAAACATACCCTGTCGAACAAATCACCATTGCAGGTAATTTTTATAAATTGTTGGAGGAAATACAAGAAGTCGGCAATGATTTGTTTTTTGCACAAAGCGGCAAAGGTGCACCCTCTGTGCGTGTGACAAAAATGGATATTGCAGGAGAATAAATTATATAAAAAATCATTCGAGAATACTTTGTAAAATCAAAGTGTTCTCTTTTTTTTATTGGTATATTTTTGATTTGTTTGCGACACACTATGCCAAAAGGGCAGGTGAGAAAAATCATGCAAATTGGAAAAGATTTGACAGAAAATATCCGTTACATGAAACAACGGTTTGCAGATTGTGGCGATATTATATTTCGTGAATTTGGCGCAGTAGATGGCGACTGGCGATTGTGTCTGATTTATGTGGACAATATGGTCAGTACACAAGCAGTGGAAGAAATTATACTGACAAATATCATGAACCGTTGTGACAATCTGGAAGCAGAAGGAAAATTGCATGCACTGATGCATAGTGTTATTGCAAACAAAGATGTTCAAATTGTAGAAGATTTGGAAGAAGTGGTACAAGGGGTATTGGTCGGAGATACGCTGATATTGATGGACGATAGTCCTTTTGCGTTGCAGGCTTCCACAAAAGGTTATCCAAACAGAGGGGTAGGACAGGCAGAAACAGAAGTTGTGGTACAAGGGCCAAAAGATGCCTTTACAGAAGTGTTGGCAACCAATTTGGTGTTAATTCGGCGGCGTATTCATGATACTCGTTTGAAAGTCATTCGTAATCAATGCGGCAGTCGAGGTAAAACAGATATTGCATTATTATATTTTTCCGATTTGGTACGACCAGAAATATTGGAGCAAGTCAAAACGCAAATACAACAGATACAAACAAATGCCATATTAGATAGTGGGGCATTGGAACAATTTTTAGAAAAACGAAAATTTTCACCATTTCCACAGCTGCAAATGACAGAAAGACCAGATAAAGCAGTTGCAGCATTATTAGAAGGGCGTGTGGTGGTTGTAGTGGATAATAGCCCATTTGTGATATTGTTGCCTACAACATTGAATGTCTTTTTTCAAGCGGCAGAAGATTATTATGACCGTTGGCAAATTATGAGTTTTATTCGGTTTATGCGATATGTTGCAGCATTTGTGGCAGTGGCATTACCAGGGTTGTATATTGCACTGAGTGTATATCACCCAGAGTTATTGCCAACAACATTGGCTTTGAAAATTGCAGAAACCAGACAAAGTATCCCGTTTTCTGTGGTAGGAGAAGTGGTGTTGATGGAACTGGCTTTTGAGCTTTTGCGAGAAGCAGGTATTCGTTTGCCATCTCCTGTCAGCTCTACAATCGGTATTGTGGGTGGTATTATCATTGGGTCAGCGGCAGTGGATGCAGGATTGGTCAGCCCTGCGGTTGTGATTGTATCTGCATTGACAGGGATTTGTACATTTGTGATACCGAATATTTCTGTGGTGTCAGGATTGCGGTTGAGTAAATATGTTGTGATTTTTTTGGCAGCTACACTTGGCCTATTTGGATTTTGGACAGGTATTTTATTACTTTTGGTACATTTGGCAGAATTGTCATCATACGGTATTCCATATTTATACCCGTTTTGCTCGGCATCAGCAAATGATTATAGAGATTTGAAAGATAGTTTATTTCGTATGCCATTGCAATGGCTGAAACAAAAATTATCGATATTCAGCAGAAAAGGAGGCGAGAAATGATGTTTTCGGATAATCACAAAATATCTATCAGACAATTACAAGCAATGCTTTTGCTTTGTTGTTTTGGTACGTCGTCTTTGTTTTTGCCTGCGGAATTGGCAGCAGATGCAGGAAAAAGCTGTTGGATTGTCATGTGTATAGGTGGTCTGATTGCAACATTTTTTTCATTGATATTGACACAACTATATTGCAGAGAGCCAAGCTGGACAGCGATGGAGTGGAGTAGAAACACATTCGGCAACACATTGGGAACCATACTATCGGTGGGATTTGTTTTGAAACTGGCAGTTGATGGTATGTTGGAATTACGCATATTTACAGAAATATTGCAAAGAACCATGTTACCGCATACGCCAAGTTGGCTGATTGTGTTGGTGTTGTTGCTTTTGGCAACATTTGGTGTTGCAAGAGGTATTGAGGGACAGGCAAGAACTTCAGAAATATTATGTTTTTTTGTATTTGTGCCATTTTTGATATTATTGGTGGCAGTAGGGCTTTCTGTCAAAGAGGCATATTTTTTGCCTGTGACAATGCCTGATTTGACACAAATGCGAAAAGGTGCAGCAGTGATACAACCATTGTTTCAATCCATGTTATTTTTGCTTTTTGTTTCTCCATTTTTGCAAAAGCCAAAACAAGCGAAAAAAAGCGTTTTGATGTCATTGCTTTTGGTGACAATACTTTTGAGTATTGTGACGTTTTTATGTTTGAGCATTTATGGTGTAGAAACATTGTCACAAAAAATATTTCCAACATTGCAAATGGTAGAACGCATTGGCTTTTCAGGGATATTTTTGAATAGACAAGATATATTGTTGCTTTGGTTTTGGACAGTATCGGTATTTATATATATCTCTGGTGTATTATTTTTTGGTAGTGTCAGCACAGAAAGATTGTTTTGCAAAGGAGAACGCAAAAGACGATATTGGTTATTGCTGTGGGTACCTGTGCTTTTTGTGGGGGCAATGTTGCCAAAAGATATGGCAGGTGCTTATGCTTTTCGAAATTTTGTACAGCCTTTTGTCAGTGCGGTATATTTGGGGATTTTTCCGATTTGTTTTTTGTGTAAAAGCATATGGAAAGAAAGGAGGAAATCTGCATGAGAAAAAAGCTGGTATTGCTTTTGTTGCTTTTGCCTTTTTGTTTGGCAGGGTGCTGGGACGGCAAAGACCCAGAAGACAGGTCATATGTCATCACATTGGGGGTTGATCGCACAGAAAATGGTATGTTGTTTACATTTGCACCCGCAAAAACCACACAAGCAGAAACAAAAGTATATGCTATGGAAGCAGATACATTGACAAAAGCGGTTGCAGAAGCTGACAGCCATAGTTCCAGAGAAGTGTATTTGGGACAGCTCAAAACGGTGGTATTTGGTAAATCCGTATTGGAAGATGCAGACGCTTTTGCAAGCATTGCAGAAGAATTGTTGCGAGGGACAGTGGTTTCTGAAAAAGTTATGGTTTTGGCAACAGAACAAGATGCACAAAGCTGTGTCAATGCCATTACAGAAGTAGATAACTCCACAGGATTGTTTTTATGGGATTTTTACAAAAATACAGCAAATGAGGTGGCTGTGACAAGGGCGATGGATTTAGACACCATGCAAACAGATTTGCAAATACAAAAAGGAAGTTTGATATTGCCACGCATCACAGTGACAGAAAAAGGGCTTTCTTTGGGTGGGGGTATTGCTTTGCACAATGCACAATACCTCTTTGCATTATCAGATAGTATGGAACAATATGCATTGCTGCTATCAGAAGAAGGAACAGGGGCTGTGATAGAAGCAAAATATGGAGAAACAACCATTCCGCTGGAAATCAGAAAAAATAAAGTTCGTTATGATTATAGATTACGTGATGGTGATATTGTTTGTGATGTGTCATTGCAATTATTTGGAGGCATTACAGGAAGCAATGGCAAAACCATGATGGAACAAAAAAACAGAATAGAAGTGCAAAATTTGTTTGCAAACATCATAAAAATAAATTTAGAAAATACAATAAAAACAGTACAACAAAAAACAGATGGTGATGTGTTTGGTTTATGGGCAAGGCTGCAAAGAACATGTCCCAATTTGTATGATAGCAAAAAAAGCTGGCAAGATATGGAAATTTGTGTAGATTGTCAGGTGATTTTAGAGGACACTGGGCGTATTCGCTGATGTTTGCATATGATATATTATGGATATACTCTTTGTATCACACAGAAAGAGGGGATACAAATGCAGTATTTACCATTATGGAAATATAAAATATGTCATATTTGGAAAAAAGAAAAAAAATATATAGGGATTGCTTTTGTGATAGGAATTGCTTGTTGTGTTTGGTATGGCATGACACAAACAAAAAGTTATGCCGCACAAATACAACAAGGTGTTTCTGCAAAGGTTGTGCGGTTTCATGTGCTGGCAAACAGCGATGATGACAAAGACCAAGCGTTAAAATTAGATGTGCGTGACAAGGTGCTTGGTGTGTTTGGAGAAAAATTGGCAAGCTGTCAATCCAAAACAGAAACATTGACATTGTTGCAAAACAGCAAAAATGAAATTTGCCGTATTGCCACAGAAGAAGTACAAAGACAAGGGTATGATTATGGGGTGTCTGTTTGTTTGGTACAAGAACAATTTCCGCAAAAACAATATGGTGATTTGATATTTCCAGCAGGTATTTATGATGCATTGCGTATCGAAATTGGTGCGGCAGAAGGTCATAATTGGTGGTGCGTGTTGTATCCACAGATGTGTTATGTGGATGCCGCTTGGAGCAAGCCAACACAAGAAAGTCATATCCGTTTGGAAAATGCATTGACAAAAGAAGAATTTTTGGTGGTTTCTGCCATGGAACAACAAAAAACAATGCCAAAAATCAAATTGAAAGTTGTGGAATTATGGCAAAATGCTGTATCATAAAAAGGAGGAACATACATGAAACAAAAAAAATATCTTGTTTGTTTTTGTATGGTATTTTTGTGCTGTTTGAATCTGTGGTGCTTTGGAGAAATAAAACAGGAAGAACCACAAGCAATTCCTGTCATTCAACTGGTGTCATGGGGAACAAGGGGCGGTTTGGTCAGACAAACACAAGAGAAATTGAAAGAACTAGGATATTATACAGGTACGCCCGATAGTGTGTTTGGCACAAAGACATATGAAGCAATTCGCCGTTTTCAAGCAGACAATGGATTGAAAGTTGATGGTATTGCAGGCATTGATACATTACAGAAATTGGGTATTTCTGTTGGTACAGGCACAAGTGGTATTGGTGAAACAGAAACAAGCAATTATGATGATGATATTTATTTGCTGGCATCTATCATACATGGAGAGGCAAGAGGGGAACCTTATGAAGGACAGGTGGCTGTGGGGGCAGTTGTGTTAAACCGTGTAGCAAGCCCCAATTTCCCCAATAGCATTGAAGAAGTGATATATCAACCAGGGGCATTTGATGCAGTCAAAGACAAACAATTTTATCTGACACCCAATGAAACAGCGTTGCAGGCGGCAAAAGATGCCTTAAATGGCTGGGACCCGACAAACGGTGCATTATATTATTGGAACCCCGCAACTGCAACAAGCAGATGGATTTGGAGTGTACCCATTACCAAAACAATCGGGCGTCATGTGTTTGGTACGAAATAAAAAAATGTGTATTTTTTGAAAAATCAAAAAATACACATTTTTTTGTTGTCTGAAGTTATGGAATGAATATAAAATGTTTCATTACCATATAACATAGAAAAGCATGCAATGCGGCTGTAAAAACAAAAGCAAGTATAAAATCAATATGACGTGTTTTATGATGCTTGGTGTACATTGCAATCAAACCACCAATACCACCGCCCAATATTGCCATCAAAAACATTGTTTTTTCTGGTATACGACGTCTGTTTTTGATTGCTCTGCTTTTGTCTAACGCCATAGCAGCAAACAAAACAACATTGATTATCACATAATACCCTACAATGATCCAAAAGGGTATCGTATGGAATGTTACAGGCATATCATTTCACCACATTTCTCCAATCTAAATCTCCTCTATCCAAAGCAAGCAAAAGCACTTCTGCTGTTGCCAAATTGGTTGCAAGTGGAATATTGTGTGTATCACACAAGCGGAATAAAGAAGTATATTCATCATAAGATTGCGGTGATGCTGGATTTCTTAAAAAAATCAACATATCCAAATCGTTGTTTATGATTTGTGCACCCAGTTGTTCAGAGCCGCCCAGTTGCCCTGCCAGATATTTGTGTACATTCAAATTGGCTGCTTCTTCCACAAGTCTACCTGTTGTGGCAGTTGCAAATAAATTATGTTTACACAAAATATGGCGGTAAGCAATGCATAAATTTTCCATTAGTTTTTTCTTATTATCGTCCGCAATCAATGCGATATTCATAACAATCCCCCCTCAAATAATGATCTAGAACATTTTTTTCGAATATTCAATACCAAACCGATTAACACCATGTTTGTCCACATAGAGCTACCACCGTAGCTGACAAAAGGCAATGACATACCTGTATTTGGTACAATCCCTGTGGCAACACCTGCATTGACGAATGTTTGGAATGCAAACATTCCTGCAACACCCACCACAATCAGTTGATTGAATGTATCTCTTGTTGATAATGCTATTATGATACAACGAAATATCACAAAGAGCAATAGCCCTAATGTAAATATACAGCCGAAAAATCCAAATTCTTCTCCAATTACGGAAAAAATGAAATCATTGTGCGGTTCTGGTAAATAACTTAGTTGATTGAGTGTACCTTGAAACAAGCCTTTTCCTGTCAGTTGTCCAGAACCAATGGCACTAATGGATTTTTCAGTTTGATAATATACGCTAGGGTCAGCGGTTGGATCTACAAAAGTAAGAATACGGTCAACCTGATGAGGTTCCAATATTTTATCTACCAAAAGAGGATTTTCTCTTGTAACGTCCCAACAAATAAAAAGCAATATGGGCAAACAAACAATCAATACATTTCGTATCCATTGGTATTCGATACCTGCAATGAATATCAATATACAAAATATGGCAACCAATACCAAACTTGCAGAAAGTGCAGGTTGTTTCAATACCAACAGTATGGGAATGGCTGAAATGACACATAGTTTGACAAAAAAGGAAAGTTGCGTGATTTCTTGTTTGTGTAAAGAAATATATTTTGCCAAAAAGAATAACATAAACATTTTGGCAAATTCTGATGGTTGTATAGTCAAAGAACCAATGGCAATCCAACGTGTGGCACCATTTGACTCTTTACCCAAAACAAATACCAACAAAAGAAATGCAATGTTGATAAAATATATGGGAATATAAAATTGTGAAAAATATTCATAGTCCACATTGGCAACAATCACCATCAATGTCAAACCAATACCAAAAAATACGATTTGTTTGTAGACTTCGGAAGCACCTTTGCCCAGATTGAAATGTTTGGCACTGGCAATGCATATGATACCAAATATACAAAGTATACAAACGGCACCCACCAAATACCAATCCAAATTTTGAAACCATTTTTTTGTTTGCATGATGCATCTCCGTTTCTGCTTGATAAAATACAATAAAGCCGCAGAAAAAAATCAAATGTTGATTTTTATTTCCCCGGCTTTTCTTTTTATGATTTTGCGTCGCTGTCCTGATTGACTTTCCGCATACTTTTAATCGGAATATTGGCATAAAGCACAGGCACAGTACCGTTTTTGTCATCAGACTCTGTTTGTGTGATTTGAATATCTAATTCATCATTGTCGATTTCCATATAATTGGATATCACTTTTATGATGTCTGTTTTGAGCATTTCCAATACCTGAGAAGAACAATTCACACGGTCGTGTACCAAAACAAGCTTGAGCCTGTCCTTTGCAACACTGCCAGAGGACGGTGCGTTTTTTTTCTTCAACAAATGAAACAAATCCATAGATGACACTCCTTTCCTGAAGGTTGCGTTTTAGTGATTGAACAATTTTTTCAATTTTTCCATAAAAGTTTCTGGTTGTTCTTCGAATGTCATCAAGGGGATACTTTGTCCCATAATGCGTTGTACGATGTTGCGATATGCTTGTCCTGCGGAGGACTCATAATTGCTGACAGCAGGTTCGCCTTTGTTTGTAGCAATGACAATGCTTTCATCATCTGGTACAACACCTAAAATATCTATGGCAAGAATTTCTGTCACATCTTCAATATTCATCATTTCACCACGTTTGACCAAATCTACACGCAAACGGTTTAATACCAAGCCAGGATTGTTCAAACCGTGTGCTTCCAAAAGCCCGATGATACGGTCGGCATCACGCACAGCAGAAACTTCAGGTGTGGTTACAACCAAAGCACGGTCGGCACCTGCAATGGCGTTTTTGAAACCTTGTTCGATACCAGCAGGACAATCAATGATGATATAGTCAAAACCTTCTTCTTTCAGATTGTCACATAATTTTTGCATTTGTTCTGGAGAAACAGCATCTTTATCTCTGGTTTGTGCCGCAGGCAGCAAAAACAATCCATCATAACGCTTGTCTTTGATTAAGGCTTGTTTCAGGCGACAATTTCCTTCCACAACGTCCACCAAGTCATATACAATACGGTTTTCCAGTCCCATTACAACATCTAAGTTACGCAAACCGATATCTGCATCTACCAAAGCCACACGTTTGCCTTGTATAGCCAGACCGCAACCCAAGTTTGCACTGGTTGTGGTTTTACCAACACCGCCTTTTCCGCTGGTGATTACGATAACTTCACTCATGGATAAATCCCCCTAGTCGTTCTTCAAATTTGTTTCATAAAAGAAACAATGTTGTATTTTTGTAAAAGCATCGGACAGCAATGGTTTGCCGTCCTGATACGAAAATATCAGATATATTTGTATTTTAGCAAAAATATACCAAATATGCACGAAAATTTTTAAGCAAAATTCAAAATATTTTTTCTTTTTACGACAAAGGCATGACGAAAATTTGTCCTTCTTGTACAAATGCGTACTCTGCTGGTTTGACATTGCGTTTTCCTTCATCTGGGAAACGAGTGATGATGTCAGCAATGCGAAGCTGTACAGGTAACATGTGTATGGCAGCGATAAAAGCATCTGACAAACCATTGCACCCTGCATGAGCAATGCCACGCAGTTGTCCCAATACAATGATATTGCCTGTGGCTCTGACTTCTGCCCCAGGATTGACATCACCCAACAACACAAGACTACCATCAAATTCCAATCTTTGTCCATTGCGTAAAGAACCTTTGTGGAATTTTGTTGTTGTACAATCCAAATTATCACATAAATCGGTCAAATGTTTGGAATGTTTATCTTCTGTTTTCAAGTATGTGATTGTCATTGTGGAGTTGTTTGTGATGATTTCCAGTATGCGGTTTTCTTCTTCTTCTGAAAATGTTCTGCCTTGTAATATCAATGCTGTTTTCACATTATCAAAGAACTTTCCAGCTTCTGTAACTTTTTTTTGTAATTGTTCACAAAGTGTATCAAAAGGAATATCTCCTAAAAATCGTATGGCAATACCATCTTTTGTGCCTTTGAATATGATATGGTTTTCTTGTTTCATGATTTCCTCCCGTTCCTTATTGTGCCAATATCGTTTCCATGTTGGTATTTGTTGGAACATAATCCAGTCCCAAATATTCCCGTATCACTGCTTTTGCCACTTTGGGTGCAGGGGAACCATAATTTTCACCAAATGGTATCATAACAGTGATGGCGATTTGAGGGTCATCATAAGGTGCAAAGCACACAAGCCATGTGTGGGAACTACGAGAAAGGTCTTCTTGTGCGGTACCTGACTTGGAAGCAACTTTCACAGGTAAATCGGTAAATGCTTTACGCAATGTACCTTTTGCACCATAAGAAACCAGATACATACCCTCATAAACTGCTTGTAAATTGTTTTGTTGCAGTGGGATAATATTTTCCACAACTTCTTCTTTTTGCTCATATAGCGAACCATCTGGATTGGATACTTTATCTACCAAATGGTATTGGTACAATGTACCACCGTTTGCAAGTGTAGCAATATAGCGGTTCATTTGTGCAGGTGTGTAACTGTTTACAGACTGCCCAATGAATGCACGAATGGTATCACCATCTGTCCAACGTGTTTGGCTGGTGGTAGCATCTGGATTGTATGTTTTGATGGTTCGTTCCTTGTAATAAGGAGATGCCATTGTGGGAGAATATTCTTCCAATTCAATACCTGTAACAGAATTAAGCCCAAATGCTGCCATATATTCGTTTAATGTGGAAATGGCTTTTTCGGTTGAACCGTTTTCGGCATTGCCCATACGATATCCCAATTCGTAGAAGAAATAGTTACAAGATACCTCCAATGCATGGTCTACAGTCAATGCACCATGACTGCCACCTGTGTTGCTATAATACCAACAACGTGCATAAGGTGTACCAGCATCTTTGAATATCCCTTTGGCATGTATGATGCTTTTTGGCGCAATGATACCTGTTTCCAGCCCTGCAATGGCAGGTATCATTTTGAATGTGGAACCAGGTGCTTTTTTCTGTTTCAAAGGACGATTGACCAAAGGTGTATTCATATCTTCCAACAAAGAGTTATAATAACTGTTGTTGAATGTGTTTACCAGTTGGTTGTTGTCAAAAGAGGGATATGTGACCAAAGCCAAAACTTTGCCGCTATCCACTTCTGAAACGACAACAGAGCCTGTGGAAGGGTCAAGTCCTGTGTCAGAAGGTGACATCTCACCATTTTCCAATTTGCGTATGATACATGTAGAGGGGGCAATGGCACCACTTTGTATCGCTTCCAATTCTTCAGGTGTAGCAGATATTCGCTCTTGTTCTATCATAGCAATCAAAAGTTCTTTTGCCGATACCATACCATTTGACAATCCATCTGTTAAAAATGTTTGTAAAATTTCTGCTGCATCTTCATTGTCTGTGGAAAAATCAGCAACAGATGCTTTGCAACGTGTAACCAAAGCCGCCTGCACAGTATCTTCTGGTGCAGAAAGCATTTTTGATGCAGATATATGATTGGTATTTACCATAGAAACAAACAAGTCTAAAGTAGATACCCCATATTTTCCACCAGATTTCAAACGGTTGAGCAAAACTTGCCGCAATGCTTCTTCTAATGCAGTATATGTGGTAGATTGCAATTTACTGTCAATGGTCAAATAAACATCTTTACCAGCCGTAGGCTCTGTGGAACCAATGACGCTCATTCTTCTGCCTTGGTTGTCTACTTCCATTGTGATTTTACCATCTACACCATTGAGCTGTTGTTCATATAATTTTTCAATACCTGCTTGCCCAACAATGTCTGTGTTGTTGTAAAGTGGATTTCCTTCTGCATCAAGAATATCTTGATACAAAGGCATATCTGCTTCTGTCATTTGTCTGATGTACCCCGTAATATGGGCAAAATGCTCCCCATTTGGATATTCTCGCAAAGATACAGTACTAATCAGTACATTTGGAAAGATATCTTGGTTTTCTTCTACATAAGCCAATGTTTTATCACTAATATCTGTGGCAACTGTAACGGATTGATATTTTTGGTATCGTACAGCATATAAAGAATTACGAATGCCAAGTGTATTTCTGACCAAATCTGTTGGTAAATATTTTGGTAATCCAAAATAATCTCGCAAATACTCCAGCATTTCTGTGGAATTGAAATTCAATAATGTATTTATTTCATTTTCTGTCATACCAGGCGTTTGCCAAGTACGTTTCCAATTTTCCTCTTTCTTTTTGTTTCCGCCAAATTGTAAATGATAAGGATATTCCATATCCATAGGAATATCATCCATGACAGTTTCCCCAAATTCGATAAATTTTTGTGCCAATGTCAACGCCATCAAGTTTTTGTCTGTCAATTCTAAGTAATAATAGACATACATACGTTTTTGTGCATCTGTGTACTGGTTGGGGGCGTTGTATTTTTCATATAAATATTGTAAACATTGTTCTGGTGTAAAATCCATTTGCTGTTTTTGCAAACCAATGCTTTCTTTCCATTCTTTGATTGCTTTTTTTTGTTCTCTTTCTGTGCCTGTAAACAAAAATGTAGAAGGTGTTGTTTTGCTGATAGGCAAATCGTCATTGGCAACTGTACCTTGCGCAAATATGGTGTCTAACAAATTGGTAATCAGTTGATGACGATGTTCTGTCAAATCCAAAGTCACACTATCATCAATTTGTACACAATATGCCACTTTATTTATGGCAAGAGGTCTACCATATCTGTCATAGATATTTCCACGAGAGGCAGGCACATTGACTGTTTTGGATATACTGGTAGTCAAAGAAACATCATATTCACTACCATGCAATATCTGCAATATGAACAAACGAATGACCAATGTGGAAAACAGTATACAAATGCCAAAAAGTACTACAAATATTCTACTTTTACATAATTCTAAAAAACGTTCCCAGTATTTTCGCATTGGAAACCTCCTTGTAAACAGGCAGGTTAAAACAGCCGATATTTATACTTTTCTTTCAATTCCAGCCATTCATTGATACCAAATAATATACGGTACATAGGAATGGTGATAATTGCGGTATAAACCACTTCTGGTATCAATAAACGCACCAGGAAATAAATCAAATTGGTTTCACCTTGCAATACAAATCCTGCGATAAATAATATCGCTTCATAAAAAATTGCTGCCAATGAGCAGGTGATAATGGGCAATAAATAGTTTTCACGGTAAAAATCTTTTTGTCCATGTCCTGCCCAAAGTCCTGCAAGAAAAAACAACAATGTATAAAAACCAAAAGAAATACCAAAAAATATATCCATAAGCAAGCCATTACAAAATCCCACAATGCAGCCTTCGTTTTCACCACGCAAAAGCCCATATGATATCACAAGAATTAAAGCTGTGTTAGGTACAACGCCACGAATAGCAATATAAGGTAACAACGTGGTTTGCAAAATAAAATTCACAAGAACCATTATGGCAGTAATGCATATTCTCAATTTTGTGCCTCCTCTGTTTGTGCTGCAATGTTGTTTTTGTCAATAACAAGCAATGTGTCTAAATGTTTCATATCAACAGCAGGTTCTATGATGGCATATTTTGTCAAACCATTTGTATCCGCTTTGATTTCTTTCACTTTTCCGATGGTTAAGCCTGTTGGGTAAATGTCGCTCAAATGAGATGTTACAATTTCGTCACCCACTGCAATTTCTGCTTCTGCGTCAATATATTCCATTTTGCAAAGTCCTTGGTTCATCAATGTATAATCCCCTTTGACAACGCCAAGGTCACCTGTACGCAAACTCATAGCGGGTACAGAACTGCGGCTATCCAATATAGATTGTCCTTTTGCATATGTGGCACCGCTTTCCAATACTTTGCCCACCAACCCTTCAGAGGCAGCAAGTACCATATTTGCTTGCACACCATCAGAAGAACCTTTGTTCAATGTGAATACATCATACAAACTCCCTGGATTTTTGGCAATGATAACCACGCCAAATGTTTTATATTGTGGATATTTTTGGGCAATTTTGAGCAAATCAGACAATGTTTTGTTTTCTTCTTCATATAAAGCCAATCGGTTATTTGTGGCTTGTAATGTTTCAATTTCTTGTCGTAATGCTTCATTTTCTGCCAATATTTCTTGTTTTTCTCGCCGAGAAGAAAGGGTGTCATTAACCCAGCTACCAATACCATCTGTGATTTCTTGAAAGGGCGTCACAATAAAGCCAAACGCACTTTCCAATGCGGTGGCATTCAATTTTTTGCCGCTGGTAATCAATGCCAGCAAAGCCAGTATCACAATGATACTGGAGATAATCATTTTTCTATGTTTTTCAAAAAAAGCAAACATTGTAAACGCTCCTTTTTGTACGATTGTGTATTAGAACAACGCTTTTCTGGGAGAAATCAGTACATTTCGCAATGTGTCAATATGTTCCAAAACTAAGCCAGTACCCAATGCCACACAGTTTAATGGCTCGTTGGCAATGTGTACAGGCATACCTGTTTCTGCGGTAATCAGTTCATTCAGACCTCTGAGCAAAGCACCACCACCAGTCAATGTGATACCATATTCCATAACGTCTGCCGCAAGTTCAGGCGGTGTTGCTTCTAAGGTTTGTTTGATGGTTTCGATAATGGAGGATACAGGTTCATTCAATGCTTCACGAATGTGAATGGAATTGACTTCTATGGTTTTGGGTAAACCAGAAACCAAATCACGACCACGAATTTCCATTTTTTCTTCTTGGTCTAATTTATATGCAGAACCGATTGTAATTTTGATTTCTTCTGCAGTACGGTCACCAATGGCAAGATTGAATTCTTTTTTGATGTAAGCAACAATGGCGTTATCCAAAGAGTCACCAGCAATGCGTAAAGATGTACTTGTAACAATACCACCCAGTGAAATGACAGCAACTTCACAAGTACCACCACCAATATCAACAACCATGCTTCCAGCAGGGTCAGCAACAGGCAATCCTGCACCAATCGCTGCAGCCATAGGTTCTTCAATCAAATACGTATCTTTTTCTTTGGAGCCTGCGGCAATGGCAGCTTCCAAAACAGCTCTTTTTTCCACTTCTGTGACACCAGAAGGCACACAGATTACAATTCTTGGTTTGGGTCCAAACATAGAACGTACATAAGCTTTATTGATAAAATAACGTAACATTGCTTGTGTGACATCAAAATCAGCAATGACACCATCTCTCATTGGGCGGATTGCAACAATGTTGCCGGGTGTACGTCCAATCATTTCTTTGGCTTCGTTCCCAACAGCCAATACCTCTTTTGTTTGTGTGTTGATTGCAACAACAGATGGTTCATTTACAATAATGCCTTTTTCACGCATGTATACCAGCGTGTTTGCGGTACCCAAGTCAATACCCATGTCTTTGGAAAACATAAATTAAAATTACCCCTTTCTATGGCACAAAACCAATTTGTATGGTCTGTCATATCATATTTATTCTATTAAGATTTCAAGTCTATTCTTAATCATACCTTTTTTTTAATCATTTTTCAATAAAAAACAAATGAGAAATCAGAAAAAACAACATTTTTTGCAGAAAAAAATGGCAGAAAAAAACCGTCGCTCCAAGTTTTCCCCGAAACAGACGGATATTTTTTATAATTTGCGATAAACAAAACAGGCAAGCAATATACCAAATATGCCTGCAACGGTAAAGCGAATGCTAAAACCAAGCTGTAATGTAAAAACGCCCATATCCAAAACCAAAGGTTCAGTCAGACCGATGTTTTTGCCGTATGCCAAAAACCCTAGTGTGGGGGAGTGGACGGCAAGTTGTGCAAAAAAACCACCCAATATTACACCTGCAAGCATAAGCAACAATAAAGTACCAACGGATTGACTGTTTCCTCTCATATGTTTCCCTCCCATTGTGTTTGAAAAAAGTATAACATATTTTTCAAATAGGGTAAAGGGGAGAAAACAGAAAAAAACAGGGTAAAAACTCCTGTTTTCTGCGAAATATTGCCAAAAGTGACAGTGGTTAAAAAAACGGACAAAACCGTTTTTGGTTTTGCCCGTTTGTCTACAAAATTATTCAGCAGGTTTTTCTTCAGCTTTAGGAGCTTCTGCCTTAGGAGCTTCTGCCGCAGGTGCAGGAGCTGCTTTGGGAGCTGCGGCTGGTGCGGGTTTTGCGTCTGCTGCGACAGTAGGTCTTTTACCTGTGATAACACCTTTTGGACATTTGTTTGCACAAATACCGCAAGATTTACATTTTGTGTAATCAATCACTGCAATATTATCAATGACATGAATTGCATCGAAAGGACAATTCTTTTCACAGATTTTACAAGAAATACAACCAACAGAGCAAGCCTGCATAACAACTTTACCCAAGTCTTTGGAAGAACATTGTACTTTGATTTTGTTTTTCGCAGGCAACAATTCAATCAAATGTTTAGGGCAAGCAGATACACATTGTCCACAAGCCACACATTTTTCTTTGTCTACTACTGCAATGCCGTCGATGATTTCGATAGCACCAAAGCCACAAGCTTTCAAACAACTGCCAAGACCCAGACAGCCATAGTTACAGGTTTTGGAACCGCCACCTGCAAGCTGTACAGCCATGTTACAGTCATCAATACCAAAGTATTCATATTTAGATTTTGCTTTTTCGCAAGTACCACCACATTTTACAAATGCAGCCACAGGTTCAGAAGAAGATGCTTCAATCCCCATGATACCACCAATTTTTTCAGCAACTGCAGAGCCACCAACAGGGCAAGCAGTGATTGGTGCTGTACCTGCTGCGATTGCTGCTGCACAACCGCCACAACCAGGGAAACCACAACCACCACAGTTTGCCCCGGGCAGTGCTTCTAAGATTTCACCAATTTTGGGGTCTTCTTCTACATAGAAAAGTTCACCCGCAACGCCAAGGCCTGCTCCAAAAACAACACCAAGGCCACCGATACTCAGTATCGGATTTATGATATTCATAATGTCCATTTTTGTCACACTCCTTGTTTACAGTTTAATCAGACCGGAGAAGCCTAAGAATGCAATAGACATCAAGCCGGCTGTAATCAGTGCCATTGGGAAACCATCGAATGCTTTTGGTGTATCGTTATCTTCAATTCTTTCACGAATACCAGCAAACAGTATGATTGCCAAGGCAAACCCTGTTGCACCACCAAAACCGTTTAATACAGATTCGATGAAGTTATATTCTTTTTGCATATTCAATACGGCAACACCCAAAACCGCACAGTTTGTGGTAATCAAAGGCAAAAATACGCCCAATGCTTGATACAAAGCAGGAGCTGCTTTTTTCAAGAACATTTCTACAAACTGTACCAAAGATGCAATAACCAGAATGAATGCGATGTTGTACAAATATTCAATGTGCAAAGGCACTAAAATCAAGTTGTATACCAAATATGCAACCGCAGAAGCCAATGACATAACGAAAATTACGGCAACGCCCATGCCGGCAGCTGTTTCTACTTTTTTAGAAACGCCGAGGAAGGGGCAGATACCTAAGAATTGGGACAAAACGTAGTTGTTTACAAAAATCCCTGCCAAAATCAGCAATATCAAATTCATCTATTTTCCCCTCCTTATGCTTTCTTTTTGTTTCTGAAATGGTTCAGTGCAGCCATCAGACAACCCAATGTGAAGAACGCACCGGGAGCCATAACGAACAGCAGTGTTCTAGGGAATGCTTCGGGCAGTATTGTCACATCAAAGAGTGTACCTGCACCGATGAATTCACGAACCAGACCCAGAACGCCCAGACCAAGTGTGAAACCAAGACCCATACCAATACCGTCAAATGCAGAAGCGATGGGACCATTCTTGGAAGCAAATGCTTCTGCTCTTGCCAGAATCAAGCAGTTAACAACGATCAGAGGGATGTAAAGACCCAGGGATGCGTTGAGGGCAGGCAGATATGCCTGCAACAAAAATTGAATAATAGTAACAAATGTTGCAATAACAACGATAAAGCAAGGAATTCTAACTTTATCGGGAATTACTTTTCTCAACAGGGAGATGAAGATATTTGCAAAAATCAAAACCGCTGTTGTAGACAAACCCATGCCGATACCATTGATTGCAGAACTGGTAACAGCCAATGTAGGACACATACCGATAACCTGCACAAAAGTAGGGTTTTCATTGATAATACCGTTTTTCAGTATTTTGATAGGGTTAGCCATTAGTTAGCACCTCCGTTCGCTGCGACCCAATCCAATGCTTCCTGTGCACCGCTGCAAACAGCTCTGGAAGTGATTGTGGAGCTTGTAATTGGCACGATTTCGCCACCGTCTTTTGTAACGGTAACTGTACCAGATTTTCCTGTAAATTGTTCATAGAAATCTGGTTCTGTGGATTTTGCACCCAAACCAGGTGTTTCAGAGTGTCCTGTAACACGTAAGCCAGTGATTGTGCCTTCTGCGTCAATACCAACCATTGTATTTACTGCACCACCAAAACCACCAGGAGCAGTTGTTACAACAAAACCACCGTTGTCTGCTTGATATACAGCAGTGATGGTACCTGTTTTTTCTACGTCTGTCAATTCTTCAAAAGAAGATGCATCAGGCATAACCGCCTGCATGGAAGCATTCAGTGTTTTTTCGTTCTGAATTCTAATAGGTTCTGCTGTGATTTCGGAAACTGCACCCAAACATGCTGCGGCAACAGCAGAAATCAGCAAAAGCATTCCTGCGGGTTTAATAATTTCTTTTGCGTTCATGCTTTATTTCGCCTCCTTCACTTTTGGTAATGCACCAAAGATTTTTGGTTCTGTAAATCTTTCAATCAGAGGCACAGCCAAGTTCATAATCAATATGGAGTAAGATACACCTTCTGGATAACCACCAAATATTCTTATCAATGTGGTAATCAAACCACAGCCGATTGCGAATATGATTTGACCTTTTGGTGTAACAGGAGAAGAAGCATAGTCAGTTGCCATGAAGAAAGCACCCAACATCAAACCACCAGCAAAAATTTCATATACAGGTTCACGCAAACCATTTCTGCCGATTGCTGCTGTCAATATGAATACAGTTGCTATGTAGATTACAGGGATTTTCCAGCTGATTACGTGTTTTGCAATCAGATAGATACCACCGATAATCAATGCAACAGCACAAGTTTCACCAATACAACCACCAATGTTTGTACCAAGCAATACATCAGCCAAAGATGCATCAGGCATTACGCCGCCTTTTAATGTTGCCAAAGGTGTTGCAACAGTTACAGCATCTGCGCCAGTAAAACCAACAGGTGCTGTCCATGTTGTCATTTCTGTTGGATAAGAAGCCAACAAGAACGCTCTGCCAGCAAGTGCAGGGTTGATAAAGTTTTGACCCAAACCACCAAAAAGTTGTTTTGCAAATATAATTGCAAATGCACTACCAACGATAGGTACCCAAACAGGTGCAGACGCAGGTAAGTTCATTGCCAAAAGCAAACCAGTTACCACTGCGGACAAATCGCTGATGGTGACAGGTTTTTTCAATAATGTTTGATACAGCCATTCAAAGAATACGCTGGAAACAATGGCAGCCACAATCAATATCAATGCAGGCACACCAAAATAAAAGATACCCATCGCTGTTGCGGGAACCAAAGCAATAATCACATCACGCATAATGCTTTGGATAGACTCTTTAGAACGCACGTGAGGGGTACCGGATACTACAAAATTAGACATTCTTTATTCTCCCCCTTCTTAGTTCTTTTCGGCTTTTGCTTTCGCTTCTGCTTCAGCTTTTGCTCTTGCTGCAGCAGCGGCTGCTGCTTTTTTGCCTGCTTCGATTTTCTTTACAGCACGAATGGACTGTGCAAGTTGACGTTTTGCTGGACACTCATAAGAACAGCTGCCACATTCGATACAATCCAAACCATGATGTTTTACGAAACCTTCACCATCACCTTTTAATGCTTTTGCATTCAGCAAGAAAGGCTGCAGACCCATTGGACAGTGGTCTACACATTTTGCACAACGGATACAGTTTCTTTCTTCAGGAATGAATGCTTCTTCTTTTGTAAAGCACAGCAAACCAGAAGTTGTTTTTACAGACGCAACGTCCAGTGTGTACAGTGTGGGACCCATCATAGGACCACCAGCAATCAGTTTTACAGGAGGTGTGTCTTCTTTGAAACCACCAATGGCATCTACCAAATCTCTCAGTGTCATACCAATTCGGATTTTGTAGTTACCAGGGTTTTTGATACCTTGACCAGAAACAGTTACAATTCTTCTCATCAAAGGTCTGCCTTTGCAGATAGCTCTTTCGATTGCCAAAACAGTATCTACGTTATCTACAATACATCCAGCACTTGCAGGCAATGCACCAGATTTTACTTCTCTTTTTGTGATTGCATAAATCAAGTGTTTTTCAGAACCTTGTGGGAATTTTGTCACCAAAGGTTGTACTGTGATGTTGTCAATGCCTTCACAAGCTTTTGTCATTGCTTCGATGGCTTTTGGTTTGTTCATTTCGATACCAATGACACCTTTTGCATTGGGGTGCAGTTTGAGCATGATTTGCAACCCTTTGACAATTCTTGCAGGTTCTTCAAGCATCAAACGGTAGTCGCAAGTCAAATAAGGCTCACATTCTGCCGCATTGATTAAGATATGGTCGATAGGAGTATCTTTGGGAGGGTTGAGTTTTACGTGTGTAGGGAAACCTGCACCACCAAGACCAACAACACCGGCTTCTTTGATAGCAGCCAAAATTTCATCATTGGACATAGTTGTGTAATCTCTGCCCTGATTTAAGCCTTCGATTTCTTCCATTTTGCCATCGTTTTTGACAACAATAGCTTTTACCATAGCACCGCCTGGTACCAACATTGGTCTAATATCCACAACTTCACCAGAAACGCTGGCAAAGATAGGAGAAGACATAA
>JAHHTV010000010.1 GCA_020024395.1 Anaerotignum sp.
ATGGTATTCTATAAAATAAATGTTTTAGGTATCAAAAGGGGAGGCTTTCATATATGAGTAAAACATACATTCCAGAAGGTTATCAATCGGTATTGACATTGTATGAAACACAAAATGCTATTGGTATTATACACAATACATTTGAAGAACATCTTTCACAGACATTGAATTTAAGAAGGGTTTCTGCCCCTTTATTTGTAGACCCAGCCACAGGATTGAATGACAATTTGAGTGGTGTGGAACGCCCTGTAAGCTTTGAAGTACCTGCAACAGGCGTGAATGCAGAAGTGGTACATTCTTTGGCAAAATGGAAAAGAATGGCGTTATATCGTTATGATTTTCACCCTGGCAAAGGTTTGTATACCAATATGAATGCCATTCGTCGTGACGAAACATTGGATAATTTACATTCTATTTATGTTGACCAATGGGATTGGGAAAAAGTGATTACACCTGAAAAAAGAAATTTGCAGGAATTGAAATTCACAGTACAAGGTATTGTCATCAGTATTTGTGACACATTGGAAGTGTTAAAGAAAAAATATCCTCGTATTAAAACAGAATTGTGTAGAGAAGTGACTTTCATCACATCACAAGAATTGGAAGATAGATACCCCGATTTGACAGCAAAAGAAAGAGAAGATGCCATCACAAAAGAATACAAAACCGTATTTATTATGCAAATTGGTGATACATTGCGTTCTGGCAAACCACATGATGGACGTGCACCAGATTATGATGATTGGACATTGAACGGAGATTTGTTGTTCTATAACCCTATATTAGACCATGCACTTGAAATTTCTTCTATGGGTATTCGTGTGGATGCGGTTTCTTTAGACCGTCAGTTGACAAAAGCAAATTGTGATGATAGAAGAACATTGACATATCATAAAATGCTTTTAGAAGGAAAATTGCCTTGCACCATTGGCGGCGGTATTGGACAATCTCGTTTATGTATGCTTTTGCTTGGCAAAGCACATATTGGTGAAGTACAATGCTCTATTTGGGACGCAGAAACATTTGATGTTTGTGGTAAATCTGGTGTGACATTGTTATAAAAATGGAGAAATAAAAAAGAAAGCAATATGATTGCTTTCTTTTTTTGTACTATTTATGTAGTACTTTTATATAGGATAGGGATTAGAGTAAGCCAAGTATATGTTGCATTGCAATACTAACAAAAGAAATTGCAATCCAACAGCAGAAACCCATAAAAATAGGTTTTCCGCCTGATTTTACCAATTTTACAATATTGGTATTCAAACCAATAGCACACATTGCCATAACGATAAAGAATTTAGACAATGTTTTGAAAGGTGTAAACACAGCAGCATCTACGCCATTCATAGTACATACAGTTGTAATGATAGAAGCAAGTATAAAAAATAGTATGAAAAATGGGAATATTTTTTTCAAGCTATAATTGCTTTCGCCATGTTCAGCAGCGGATTGTTTCATTTTGTGTGTGTTCCAGAAAGCAAGTACCAATGTAATTGGTATAATTGCCAATGTTCTAGTCAGTTTTACAATGGTTGCGATATTCAATGTGTTTGCACCAGGGTGCATACCGTCCCAAGCAGAAGCAGCAGCGGTTACAGAAGAAGTATCATTGACTGCTGTACCAGCAAATAAGCCAAATCCTTCGTCTGTAAAACCAAGTGCATTGCCCAATGACGGGAATATCAAAGCTGCCAATACATTGAATAAGAATATAACGGAGATTGCTTGTGCAATTTCTTCGTCATTGGCGTTGATAACAGGGGCTGTTGCTGCGATGGCAGAGCCACCACAAATGGAAGAACCAACACCCACCAAAATAGAAATGTTGCTTGGTATTTTCATAATACAGTATAAAATATAAGACACAATTAAAGATGTTGCAATGGTAGATAGGATAATTGGCAATGATGTTGCACCAACTTGTGCAATTTCAGATAAATTCAAACCAAAACCCAATAATATAACGGCGTATTGCAATATTTTTTTAGATGTGTATGTGATACCTGGCTGCAATTTGCCTTTTTGTTTTAAGAATAATGTGATAATCATACCAGCTAATATGGCAAATACAGGAGCACCGATTACAGGCATCTGTTTGCCCAAAAACCAACAAGGTATTGCAATTACCAGACATAATAATATGCCTGATAGTTTTTCTGTTACGTTTGTCATTTTTTCTCCTCCTTAATATAACGATTTGTTTATTTTTTATCATTGTACTATATTTTACTATAAAAGAAAAATGATAAATCATTATTTTACAATAATAAAAATTTATGGATTGTTATTAGGAGCAAGTTTGATAAATTTTACAAAGTTCTTCTAAAAGTTGTCTTTGGCTAAAATCGCTACGACAAACCAAATTGATTTCTCGGAATGTTTGGAAATTTTCAATGGGGATGACTTTTAATGCACCACGTTTTTCCTCGGAAAGACAAGTAGAATGGGCAATGACAGATACACCTAAATTGGATTGCACCAAATCTTTAATTGTGGAAACGTTATCAATCTCTAATATTACATGAAAATTTTTGAGTGTTTCAGAACAACCATATAAAAATGTTTCAAACATACGGCGTGTGCCAGCACCATGTGGGCGAATAATCAAACGTTCTGGTTTTAATTCTTCCAATGATATGCTTTTGCGGTTTGCAAAGCGATGTTCTGGGGAAACAATCAGACAAAGATAGTCTGTGTCAAGCAAACGGGTGTGCAACCCATGTTCTTGTATTTTTCCCTCTACAATGGCAATATCTACTTCATATGTTTTTAATTTATTGATGATATTTTGTATGGTATCTGTGAGTATTGTAATTTTGGTGTCAGGGTGTAAATTACAATACGTCGCAATGATACGAGGTACCATATTTTCTTCTGCTGAGGGTGTGATGCCAATGACAAAGCGGTGTATACCATTGCGATATGCTTCAAAATCATTTAGCAGATTGCTATATAAAGCAGTTTCCCGTCTAGCATATTTTTCTAAAATACGTCCTTCAGGTGTCAATACCATACCTTTTGCCCCTTTTAGAAATATTTTGATGTCATATTCTTGTTCCAATGCACGGATATGTTGGCTGACGGCAGGTTGTGTCAAAGAAAGTATTTGTGCAGCTTTTGTATAACTTTGTGCTTTGATGAGTGTCAATAGCGTAGAGAGTTTTGCGTCAATCAAAAAAACGCCTCCTTGTAGAAATGATATTAAAAAAATTTATAATTTTGCAAAAAATATAATTGCATTTTATCATGAAATAAATGGATAATCAAGTTCAATTTTATATTGGATAGTAAACACTAACAAAAAAATATAAAATATGATATACTGTCAAAATGGAGGGCAAAACGATGAAACGATGGCAGCAAAAAAGAACAAAAATAAATGTGGACGCCATAGCGTCTGATATGGGTATTCAAAAAGCGACAGCAACAGTGCTGGCAAATAGAAAGTTGTTTACAAAAAAAGCAGTATATGCATTTTTATATCCAGAAAAAGCAGATTTTTACCCAACAGAAGAAATGCTGGGGGTGGAAAAAGGTCTGGAACTTGTGACAATCGCTATCAAAAAAGGAAAAAAGATTGCGATTTATGGGGATTATGATGTAGATGGTGTGATGAGTACAACCATATTATGCAAAGCAATAAAAAAATGTGGTGGTACAGTGCAATATTATATCCCACACAGACAGCAAGAAGGATATGGTTTGAATTGCAAAGCAGTGGAAGCATTGGCAGGTGATGGCGTGGGTATGCTGTTTACTTGTGATAATGGGATATCTGCATTGCAAGAGGTGGCACTGGCAAAACAGCTTGGTATGGAAGTTGTGATATTAGACCATCATGAGCCATTATGTAAAGCTGGAAAAGATGGAGTATGGACGGATATTTTACCAGAAGGCGACGCTGTGATTGACCCAAAACAGCGTATTTGCAAATATCCATTTGGTGCATTGTGTGCAGGTGGTATTGCATATAAATTTGCAATTTGTTTGTTACATCAATTCGGATATTATGATGAAGTATTAGAAAAGGAATTGCTTTCTTTTGGGGCGATTGCAACGGTATGTGATATTGTGGATTTATTAGAAGAAAATCGCACATTGGTAAAAATGGGACTTTCTGCCATACAGCATACTACAAATATGGGCTTGCGTGTATTGATAGAAGAAACCAATTTACAAGATAGAAAAATTACAGAATATCATTTGGGTTTTGTGATAGGGCCTTGTATCAATGCAACAGGTAGACTGGAAAGCGGTAAAATGGCTGTGGATTTGTTTTGTGAACAAAATGAGGACAAAGCAAGAGATATGGCAAAACATTTGGTGCGATTGAATGAAGAACGCAAAACATTGACAGAACAAGCTGTGGAACGTATCACACAGCAGATAGAGCAAAGTGATGCTTTGCAACAAAAAGTATTGGTGTTATACGATAGCCAAACACATGAAAGCATTGCAGGTATTGTGGCAGGACGTATCAAAGATAGATATTATAGACCAACGATATTGATTACAGATGCTGAAGATGGTGCAAAGGGTTCTGCACGAAGCATTGAAGGATATCATATTTTTGAGGCGTTATTGGCGTGTCAGGAATTGTTTACACGTTTTGGCGGTCATGCGATGGCAGCAGGGCTTTCATTGCCACATAAAAATATTCCAATATTACGCCAAAAATTGAATGAAAATTGCACATTGACAGAAAATGATATGATACCAATGTTGCGGATAGAAAAAATCATGACATTTGATGAAATACACATGATATTGGCAGAAGAATTGCAAACACTTTCACCTTTTGGCAAAGAAAATCCATCTCCACTTTTTGCAACACAAAAAATATGGATAGAGCGTTTGCGTTGTGTGGGGAAAAATAAAGATATTTTACAAATGGTATTGCGAGAAGAAGAAAGCAATATGCGTTTGTCAGCAATTTCTTTTGATGGATTGGAGCAAATGCAGAATTTGTTAAAAGAATTGTATCCAGTGGCAGAGTGTGATACAATCATACAAAGTGGTAGTCTGCCTATGGCTTTTGATATGGTGTATAGCATTGATATCAATGCATATAATGGCAGAAAAAATGTACAGTTGGTGATAAAAGATTTTCGTGTATCAAAATAGGAGGATAATATGGATATTCAATCTAAAATTAGAGCAATCAATGACTTTCCAGAAAAGGGAATTATATTTCGTGATATTACAACATTGTTGAAAGACGCAGAAGGTATGCAAGAAGCAGTAAATCGTTTGCAATCTGGTTTGGAGGGCTTAGATTTTGATTTGGTGCTTGGCCCAGAGTCTAGAGGTTTTATATTTGGTATGCCTGTTGCATATAATTTGAAAAAAGGTTTTATACCTGTTCGTAAAAAAGGAAAGTTGCCTGCGGAAGTTATCAGCAAAGAATATGATTTGGAATATGGTACAGCAACCATTGAAATGCACAAAGATGCAGTGCAAAAAGGGCAAAAAGTGGTGATTGTAGATGATTTGCTTGCAACAGGTGGCACTGCAAAAGCTGTTGTGGAAATGGTGGAAAGCATTGGTGCAGAAGTGGTTGCATTATGCTTTTTAATTGAATTGGACGAGTTGGGCGGTAGAAATGTACTGAAAGGATATAACGTACATTCTGTATTGCATTATTAAAAAAAATATCCATTTTTGGGTGTTTTCATAAGCAGACAAAAAAGGAGAATACACTGATTTTTCAAAGCATTCTCCTTATTGTATTTTTACAGTAAATGTTTTTTTGGATGCAAAAGAAATGAGGTGAAAAATTGTACGGACAATTTTTTGTGTTGTTTGCGATGATTGCGGTGGGGTATTATTGTCACCACAAAGGTTGGTTTACAAAAGAAGTGAACAAGGGGATTGGTAGTTTGGTCATGCAAGTAACCATTCCAGCAATGTTGGTGACAACGATATCAGATATTGAAATCAAAAATGGCGTATTAAAAGGCTTTTTTTTGATGATGTTTGCACAAATTGCAATTATGATTGTATTTGGCTTTTTGATACGATGGTATGGGAATTGGAGAAAACTGGATAAACGGTTGATGGATATGCTTGACATCACATTGGGGTCTTTGAACACAGGGTTTATTGGTTTGCCTGTGGCACAGATTTTTTTTGGTGATGTGGGTGTGATGTATATGTCAGCAGGTGTTTTGGGGCTGAATTTGTATTTGTGGAGTTATGGCGTTTTTGTATTGGGCAGACAAAAAGGTAATCAAACAGAAAATATGGGACAAGTATTTTTGAAAGGTGCAATCAATCCAAATTGTATTGCGATATTTTTGGGATTGGCTTTGACATTGACAGATACCATCACATTTGTACCAAATGTATTGATACATTTTTTGAAAACATTGGGGGATTTATCCACACCACTTTCTTTGATTTATATTGGTGCTTTGGCGGCAAACAGCGGCTTGAAAAAATTGTTCCAAGAAAAAGAAGCTTTGGAACTGAGTATCATCAAAATGCTTGGTTTGCCTGCAATGGCATGGGCAGTGATGTTGTTTGTGTCTGCAAGCAGTATGGCAAAATCAATATTTTTGTTGGCAGCAACGTTGCCTTCTGCTGTGGTTGTACCAATGATGACAGAGCGTTATGGTTATGGTGAAAAAATGTCATCCGATATTGTGCTTTTGACAACATTGATTTCTGTTGTGGAACTGCCGGCTTGTGCTTGGTTGACAGGGTATTTGTACTAAATGGATAGAATTTGTAAAAAAATAAAAAAAGTACTTGCAAAATACATACAAACGTGGTAAAATTTCAAATGTTGAGTACGGGCGGTCCAATGGTATATCAAAAAGATTGTACTAAGAACGTCTTTGGGGAAAGGAGGAAACGAAATGGATATTATCAGAGAACTGGAAAAAGAACAACTGAAAAGTGAAGTAACTCCTTTTAACGTTGGTGACACAATTCGTGTTTATGCGAAAGTTGTGGAAGGTACTAGAGAAAGATTGCAGATGTTTGAAGGCGTTGTTATCAAAAGACAAGGCGGCGGCATCAGAGAAACTTTCACTGTAAGACGTATCGCATCTGGCGTTGGTGTGGAAAGAACATGGCCTTTGCATTCTCCTAGAATTGACCGTATCGAAGTGGTTAGACGTGGTATCGTAAGACGTGCGAAACTATTCTACCTGAGAGATAAGGTTGGTAAAGCAGCAAAGGTAAAAGAAGTATTGAGATAATCAAGAAAAAACCTGCCTCGATGAGCATTTTCTCGTCGAGGCTTTTTTTCTTTGTTGTATAATGAAAAATTTTTTATTTGACGAAAAAAGGTGAATGATGGTATAGTGTTAAAAAGAATAGACAGAAAGGGGATAAACGATGCAGAACGAAAAAAAAGAAAAAAACAAACAGTTGCTTTCTAGTGCATTGCAATTATTGGTTGTATTGTTGATTGTGTTTCTGCTTCGTACTTTTGTAATTGGTACCATATATGTCAAAGGTTCTTCTATGGAACCAAATTTCCATCATGGGGATTTTTTGGTCATCAATAAATTAGAAGTGTATCTTTCTACACCCAGAAAAGATGATGTTGTCATCTGTCGTTTGGACAATGGCAGCAATCGAGAAAATATTATTAAAAGAGTGATTGGTACACCAGGCGATAAAATTGATTTGCGTCAAGATGCGTATGGTGTATATAAATTGTATATCAATGATATTCTGATAGAGGAGCCGTATATTGCGGCACCAATGACAGAAAAAGGAAATGTAACATATCCTTTTGTTGTACCAGAAGGATATTATTTTGTTATGGGGGATAACCGCAATGCAAGCACAGACAGCAGACGTACTTCTATTGGTGCGATTGCAGAAAAAGATGTGATTGGTCATGTGGTGTTGCGACTATACCCATTTGACAGTATTTGTGTAATTGGATAAAAAAGGAGGCAGAGAATGCATATACAATGGTATCCAGGACATATGACAAAAACACGTCGTATGATGGAAGAAACAATTTCATTGGTAGATATTGTGATAGAATTGGTTGATGCCAGAATACCATATAGTAGCAAAAATCCAGATTTAGATGATTTGGCAAAAAATAAACATCGTATCATATTATTGAATAAAAGCGATTTAGCAGACCCTGCAGCAACAGAAATTTGGACACAATATTTTACAGAAAAAGGATTTCGTGTCATTCAAATGAATGCATTAAAAGGCAGTGGTATGGCTGATGTGACAAGTATTGCACGAGATTTGATGAAAGAAAAAATAGAAAAATTGCGTGCAAAAGGGCGTATCAATGTTCCAATACGCAGTATGATAGCAGGTATCCCGAATGTGGGAAAATCTACATTTATCAATAAATATGTGGGAAAAACTACGGCAAAAACAGGGGATAAACCAGGGGTAACACGTGGCAAACAGTGGATTAAATTGAAAAAAGATTTTGAATTGTTGGACACACCTGGTATATTGTGGCCAAAATTTGAAGACCAACAAGTTGGATTAAAATTGGCGTTTACAGGTGCCATCAATGATGATATATTAGATGCCCAAACATTGGCAACAGCATTTATCAATCATATGATGGTGGTAAATCCAGAATGTATACAAAAACGGTATCAAATTTCTTTTGACACCATTGCAGAGCCTTATGATGTGCTTTGCCAGATTGCAGAAGCAAGAGGCTTTAAGTTAAAAGGCGGCGAGCCTGACTTGGAAAGAGCTTCGAAAATATTGATGGATGAATTCCGTGGTGGCAAATTGGGACGTATTACGCTAGAATTGCCAGAAGATATTACAGAAATGTTGGCAGAAAAAGCAGAGCGAGAAAAAGAAAAAGCACAAGCTGATAAAGCCAGAAAAGCAGAATATAAAAAAAGAAAATAAAAAAATGGCATAATGGATATTATGCCATTTTTATTTTTATTTTTTTGCTTCACTTTCGCAATAGATACAACGATATACACGATTTGTTTTATCTGTCAATTTGAAAATATGTGAAATTTCTTGTTCTACAGATGTGATACAACGTGGATTTTTACAAGTGATAACATCTGTGATTTGTTCGGGTAATTCTGGGTGGAATTTTTTGATTTTTTCACCGTTTTTGATGATGTTGATGGTAATATCAGGGTCAATATAGCCCAGTACACCCAAATCAATATCCAAAACATGGTCAATTTTAATCATGTCTTTTTTTCCCATTTTATCACTGTTGACATTACGCAATATTGCCAATGAGCAATCCATATCTTCTAAATGCAGAAAATGATAGATTTCCATGCCTTTGCCTGCTTGTATATGGTCTATTACAATACCGTTTTGAATAGAGTCTATGTGCATCATATGGACACCTCCAACAATTTCAATATCAATGCCATACGGATATATTTTCCGTTGTGTGCCTGTTTGAAATAGCAAGCACGAGGGTCGGCATCGACACTGGTTGCAATTTCATTGACACGAGGCAATGGGTGGAGAATACACAAATCGGATTTTGCTGTTTTCAATTTATCTGGTGTCAAAATATAGCTGTCTTTCAAGCGAATATAATCTGCTTCATTGAAAAAGCGTTCTTTTTGTACCCTTGTCATATACAAAATATCCAGTTTTGGCATCATTTCTTCTAGGCTATTTGTTTCTTCATAAGAAATGCCTTTTTGTTCCAATACATCATGAATGATATATGTGGGTAAACGCAATTCTTCTGGAGAAATCAGTACAAAATGGATACCTGTATAACGGGAAAGTGCATGAATTAAAGAATGTACTGTCCGCCCAAATTTTAAGTCACCACAGAGCCCGATTGTCAAGTTATCAAATTTGCCTTTTTCTCTGTGTATGGTCAAAAGGTCTGTCAATGTTTGTGTGGGGTGGTTGTGTCCGCCATCACCTGCATTGATGATGGGAACAGGGCTATGCATTGTCGCAACCATGGGCGCACCTTCTTTTGGGTGACGCATGGCAATGATATCTGCATAACAACCTACAACACGCACAGTATCAGAAACACTTTCACCTTTTGCAGCAGAGCTGCTGTTTGCTTCAGAAAAGCCCAATACATTGCCGCCCAATTCCAACATTGCTGCTTCAAAGCTCAAACGTGTACGGGTAGATGGTTCAAAAAATAATGTTGCCAGTTTTTTTCTTTTACAAGCATCTTGATATTTGACAGGGTTTTCGATGATGTCACAAGCTATTTGTATCAATTCGTCAATTTCTGTCACAGTCAAATCTGTAATATCAATCAAATTTCGCATTAGGCATCATTCCTCCAACTTTCATCACTAGGATTGTTGCGGAATGCAACCAATTTTGCAATATCAGATTGTTTGATATAGCCTTCTTCTGCTGCAACTTCTGCAACAGCATCAAAGTTGGAAAGGCTGATGTTTTTTACATTGGCTTCTGCCAAACGGTCAAGCCCTTTTTGCATACCATATGTGAATATGCTGACAATACCCAATACATCAGCACCAGCGGCACGCAATACATTTACCACTTCTATGGCACTGCCGCCTGTGGAAATCAAATCTTCCACAACAACAACTTTTTGTCCTTTTTCCAGTTTTCCTTCGATTTGGTTGTTTCTGCCGTGGTCTTTTTGACCAGAACGTACATAACCCATAGGTAAGTCTAAAATATGTGCAGTGATAGCAGCATGTGCAATGCCTGCGGTACTGGTACCCATCAATACTTCACAATCGGGATATTCTTTTTTGATGGTTTCTGCCAGTGCATTTTCAATGCGTGTTCTGACTGCTGGAGCTGTCAATGTCAAACGGTTGTCACAATAAATGGGGCTTTTGATACCGCTTGCCCATGTGAAAGGGTCTTCTGGTCTTAAAAATACTGCACCAATGGATAACAAGTCTTTTGCAATTTGTTTTTTCATGCTTGTTCGCCTCCTAAAAATTCATTCATACATCTTCTATAAGCCGCTACAGGATCGTCGGCTTGTGTAATAGGGCGTCCGACAACAATATAATCAGAGCCTAATTCTCTTGCTTTTGCGGGAGTGGTGATGCGTACTTGGTCACCTGCTTCTCCATCTGCAAAACGTACCCCGGGGGTAATGGTTAAAAATTCTTTGCCACATACTTCTTTGACTTTGCCTGCTTCCAAAGGAGAGCAAACAACGCCGTCTAAACCAGCAATTTTGGTATTTGCTGCATAATGCAATACTACTTCTTCCAAAGAGCGGTTGATAAGCAAATCATTTTGCATACGTTCTTCACTGGTAGATGTCAACTGTGTGACAGCAATCAATAAAGGACGTGTGCCATCTACACGTGTTAAGCCTTCTAATGCTGCCTCCATCATGGATATGGTACCTGCGGCGTGTACATTACACAAATCCACGTCCAAATTAGATAAAACAGACATTGCTTTTTTTACTGTATTGGGAATATCGTGCAATTTCAAATCTAAAAATATTTTATGTCCTCTTGCTTTGATTTCTTTGACAATGGCAGGTCCTTCTGCATAAAACAATTCCATACCGATTTTCAAAAATGGTTTTTCTTCTGTAAATTTATCTAAAAAAGCAAAAAGGTCTTTTTTGCTGTTGAAATCGCAAGCAATGATAACGTCTTTGTTCATGTTCTGGCACCTCCGATGATGTCTTGTAAATTGGTAATACCATATCGTTGCATAACAATGGGTAGTTGTTCAATGATGTTTTTGCAAGCAAATGGGTCAACTAAATTTGCTGCACCAACTTGCACTGCAGAAGCACCTGCAAGCATCATTTCCAATACATCTTCCGCAGAAGAAACGCCACCCATACCAATGACAGGAATTTTAACGGCTTCTGCCACTTGATATACCATACGCAATGCAACAGGGAATATGGCGCTACCAGAAAAACCACCCATTTTGTTGGCAATGACAGGGCGTTTTGTTTTTAAGTCGATACGCATACCCATCAATGTATTGATTAAGCTGATACCATCTGCACCTGCCGCCTCACAAGCCTTTGCAATAGATACAATATCTGTGACATTGGGACTTAATTTGATATATATGGGTTTTGTGGTTACAGCTTTGACAGCTTTTGTCACTTCTGCTGCTGCTTCGGGTGTTGTGCCAAATGTCATGCCGCCATGATGCACATTGGGGCAACTGACATTGACTTCAATGATGCCCACTTGGTCTTGTTTGTCCATGCGTTCACAACAATATACATATTCTTCGACAGAAAAACCGCTGATATTTGCAATCATGGGTTTGTGGAAACATTGCCGCATTTTTGGCAGTTCTTCAGAAATGACTTTGTCAATACCGGGATTTTGCAAACCCACAGCGTTAATCAAACCAGAGCTACATTCTGCAATACGTGGTGTCGGATTGCCAAAACGTGGTTCTTTTGTGGTACCTTTACAGGAAAAAGAACCTAATATGTTGATGTCATACAATTCTGCAAATTCATACCCATAGCCGAATGTACCGCTGGCAGGAATGACAGGATTATCCAACATGATGCCACTAAGTGTCACATTTGTATTTACCACTTGATTTCCTCCTTCTCCAATACAGGGCCTTCTTTGCAAATTCTTTTTGTGCCGTATTTTGTTTCACAACTGCAACCCATACAAGCACCAAAACCACACCCCATACGTTCTTCAAAGCTAAGCTGTCCGCTTGTTTTGGTGCAGTCACACAATGCTTTTAACATTGGTTCAGGGCCGCAAGTGTAAAAATATGTATAATCAGATAGTGTTTGTACCACATCGGTGACAAAACCTTTTGTACCAAGTGTACCATCTACCGTAGCAACATACACGGTAACACCCAATGCACGAAATTCATCAATAAAAAATGCTTCTGCTTTTGATGCAAAACCCAATATTACAGATGGTTTTTTGCCCTCTGCAATGAGATTTTTTGCCAAACGATACATCGGGGGAATACCAACACCACCGCCAATGAGCAATGGTTTTTGACCACTTTTTGATGTGTCATATCCATTGCCAAGACCAGTCAGAATGTCCAATGTTTTGCCAGAGGGCAATGTGGAAAGATATTGTGTACCTTTGCCAACGGTTTTATACAATATTGTGATTGTTTTTTCGTCATAATCACATACAGAAATGGGACGGCGTAGAAAAAAACCGTCCAATTTGATATTGATGAATTGCCCAGAGGCGGTGATGGCGGAAGTATCTCCCGCCAAAACCATTTTCAATACCGTGTCGCTTAAATGTTGGTTATATTTTATGGTAAAAATCGACTGTTTCACGACGTACCTCCTTGATTATGCATCAATGGTAGAAATGCAAAGTGTGGTTTCTTCCAAAACGTCAAGTAATACTTTTACAGTATCTAATGCAGTAAACATGGTCACGTTGTTTTCTACTGCACATTGACGAATTTCCTGTCCATCATTCATTTCTTTGTCAGAGTTGATATCTCTGGTGTTGATGACATAAGTCACATAGCCATGACGGATGGCTTCTATGATTTCATCACTGCCTTCGCTGATTTTTGCTTTGATACGAGTACGAATACCATGTTGTCTTAAGAAATCAGCTGTACCTTTTGTTGCTTCGATGTTAAAGCCCAATTCGTAGAAACGACGCATGAGTGGCAATGCTTCTTCTTTGTCTTTGTCTGCAATGGTAGCAAATACAGTACCATAGTTCAAAATATGCATACCAGATGCTTGCAATGCTTTGTATAATGCTCTGTTGAGTTTGTTGTCATACCCAATGGCTTCCCCTGTGGATTTCATTTCAGGAGAAAGGTAAGTGTCCATACCATGCAGTTTGGAGAATGAGAATGCAGGTACTTTGACATACCATCTGTTCTTTTCATCTGGGTAAATACCAAAAATACCTTGTTCTTTCAATGTTTTGCCCAGTATCACCAGTGTTGCAATATCTGCCAGAGAATACCCAGTTGCTTTGGACAAGAAAGGTACGGTTCTGGAAGAACGAGGGTTTACTTCGATAACATATACATTATCTGCTTTGTCTACAATAAACTGAATGTTGAACAAACCACGAATGCCAATGCCAAGACCTAATTTTTTGGTGTATTCCAAAATTTTGCCTTTTGCTTTTGCAGATACGCTGAATGTAGGATATACGCTGATAGAGTCACCAGAGTGAATACCGGTTCTTTCTACGTGTTCCATGATGCCAGGAACAAATACATCAAATCCATCACATACAGCGTCCACTTCCAATTCTTTGCCTTGTATATATTTGTCAACCAATACAGGTTGGTCTTCATTGATAGCAACCGCAGATTTCAAATAAGTACGCAGTGCGTTTTCATTTGCAACAATCTGCATTGCACGACCACCCAAAACATAGCTAGGGCGTACCAATACAGGATAACCGATTTCGTTTGCGGCTTTGACACCATCTTCGATATTTGTCACTGCTTGTCCTTTTGGCTGTGGAATTTCCAATTCTTCCATGATTTTTTCAAAAGAATCTCTGTTTTCTGCTCTTTCGATAGCGGCAACATCTGTACCGATGATTTTTACACCACGTTCCATCAAAGGTTGTGCCAAATTGATTGCAGTTTGTCCGCCCAAAGAAGCGATGATGCCAAGTGGTTGTTCCAGCTCTACAATGTTCATAACATCTTCTGCTGTGAGTGGTTCAAAGTATAATTTGTCACTGGTTGTGTAGTCTGTGGATACGGTTTCTGGGTTGTTGTTGATGATGATAGACTCATAACCGTATTCTTTGATTGTTGTAACAGCGTGTACGGTGGAATAGTCAAATTCTACACCTTGTCCGATACGGATAGGGCCAGAACCCAAAACAATGATTTTCTTTTTGTCGCTGATACGAGATTCGTTGTTTTCTTCGTATGTGGAATAGAAATATGGAATATAACCACCACAGCCACTTGTTTCAATCATTTTATATACAGGGAACATATTTGCTTCTTTTCGCATATCGAATACTTCGATTTCTGTTTTGTTCCACAATTTTGCAATAAATTTGTCGGAGAAGCCCATTTTCTTTGCTTTTGCCAAAACTTCTTTGTTGCCAACATTTTGAGATAATACTACTTCGTAATCTACGATGTTTTTTAATACTTCCAAGAAATATTTTGTGATTTTGGTTGCATCGAAAATATCATCCAAAGAAACCCCATTACGAATTAACTGTGCAATGGCATAGATACGGTCATCTGGGCTTTGTGCAATATAATCCAGCAAATCTGCATTAGAAACAGCATCAAATTTTGACATATGAATATGGCAAACGCCAATTTCCAAAGAACGTACAGATTTTAACAAACATTCTTCGATGGTTCTGCCAATGCCCATGACTTCGCCAGTTGCTTTCATTTGTGTGCCAAGTGTGTTTGCCGCAGTTTCAAATTTATCAAATGCAAAACGAGGCATTTTTGCAACAATATAATCCAGTGCAGGTTCAAAGTTTGCGTTTGTTTCAGAAATTTGTATTTCGTCCAATGTCATACCCACAGCGATTTTTGCAGTAACTCTTGCAATGGGGTATCCGCTTGCTTTGGAAGCCAAAGCAGAAGAACGAGATACACGAGGGTTTACTTCAATCAAATAATATGTGGAGGAATTGGGGTCTAATGCAAATTGTACATTACAACCGCCTTCGATTTTTAATGCACGAATGATTTTTAATGCACTGTCACGCAACATATTGAAATCTGCATCATTCAATGTCAATATGGGTGCGACAACAATGGAGTCGCCTGTGTGTACGCCAACAGGGTCAATGTTTTCCATACCACATATTGTAATGGCATGGTCTGTGCCGTCACGCATGACTTCAAATTCGATTTCTTTGTAGCCTTTTACGCTTTTTTCAACCAATACTTGATGTACAGGAGAAAGTTTCAAAGCATTTTCCATGATTTCGGCAAGTTCTTTTTCATTGTATGCAAAACCGCCGCCAGTGCCGCCCAATGTAAATGCAGGACGCAATACCACAGGATAACCGATTTCGTTTGCTGCAGCAATGGCTTCTTCTATGGAATATGTGATTTTGGAAGGAATGACAGGCTCGCCGATTTCCTGACACAATTCTTTGAACAACTCTCTATCTTCTGCACGTTCAATACTTTCACAGCTTGTACCCAACAATTCCACTTGGCATTCTCTCAAAATACCTTTCTTTTCCAGCTGCATTGCCAGGTTCAAACCTGTTTGTCCACCAATGCCAGGCACGATGGCATCAGGACGTTCATAACGCAATATTTTTGCAACATATTCCAGTGTCAAAGGTTCCATATACACTTTATCTGCGATTGTGGTATCTGTCATAATGGTAGCAGGGTTAGAGTTTACCAATACCACTTCATAGCCTTCTTCTTTCAAAGCCAGACACGCTTGTGTGCCAGCATAGTCAAATTCTGCGGCTTGCCCGATTACAATAGGGCCTGAGCCGATAATCAGAATTTTTTTTAAGTCAGTACGTTTTGCCATAAATTTTTTCCTCCTTCATATATCAAAAACGAGTTCTATATGCGGCAAATAAAGCCGCTCTATTTATAAAACAAATCTGTTTGTTTTATGCGAATGATAAAGATGTTGCTTTGTTTCGATGATATTATAATGTAGATTTTCTGTTTTGTATATCATCTTCCCAAACAATATTTCCTTTATAAAGTGTCATTTTGCATTTGCCAAATACTTGTTTGCCAGCAAAAGGCGTGCATTTGCCCATAGACAGGAAATCATCTGGGTTTATAGTATATGAATTTTCCAAATCATATACAGTCAAATTGGCAGGCATACCGATTGTGAGTGGTGTACCAATGCCAAACCGTTTGGAAGGGTTTGTGTGCATCATGTCAATGAGTTTTTCTAGTGACAATACCCCTTTTTTGACAAGCTCTGTATACAATACAGGAAATGCGGTTTCCAATCCCACAATGCCCATCATGCTGCCTTTTAAGCCTTTGCTTTTTTCTTCGGCAGAATGTGGTGCATGGTCTGTGGCAATCATGTCTATGGTGCCATCACAAATGCCTGCAAGCAATGCTTCTTTGTCTGCTTGGCTGCGTATGGGTGGGTTCATTTTGAAACGTCCATCTTCTTGTAAATCCATATCACAAAATACTAAATAATGTGGGCCAGTTTCACAAGATACGGGCAATCCTTCTGCCTTTGCTTTGCGTATCAGTGATACACCTTCTTTTGTGGAAATGTGGCAAACATGATATTTACAACCTGTTTGGCGTACCAAATCCAAATCTCTTTCGATTTGTTTCCATTCACTTTCGGAACAAATGCCTTTGTGGTTGTGTAATTTTGCATATGCACCATCATGAATATAGCCGCCATTGAGCAATGCATTGACTTCGCAATGTGCGGCTACGATTTTGTCAAATTGTTTGATTTTTTGCATGGCTTGTAACATCATTTCGTCGCTTTGTACACCACGTCCATCATCGGAAAATGCACAAACGTGCGGTGCAAGTGCTTCAAAATCTGCCAAAGCCTCACCTTTTTCACCATATGTAATGGCACCATAAGGCAATACCTCTATGACAGCTGTTTTTTCTATTGCAGAAAGCTGTGGTGCCAGTGTTTCGGCACAATCTGGAACAGGATTTACATTGGGCATGGCACAAATGGTGGTGTAGCCCCCATGTGCGGCTGCTTTTGTCCCTGTGGCAATGGTTTCTTTATAAAAAAATCCCGGTTCTCTAAGATGTGTATGAACATCAATCAAACCGGGGAATATCACGAAACCCTCCAAATCAAAAACAACACTGTTCGTAGGTTGAACAAATGTGTTGGAAGAAATATTGGAAATGATACCATCTTGAATAAATATGTTGGTTTTTACAAATTTGTCCTGCTGAAATACGTTTGCGTTGGATAAAATGTATTGCAATGTATTCGGCTCCTTTCTTCTGTCTAGTGGGTTATTATGGATTTCTGTACAAATTGTCAGTAGTATATCATAGAGTATTTGTGTGTGTCAAGCATTTTCAAAAAAGAAATTTCTGTTTGTGCGATTGACAAAGAAACAAAAAATATGATAGACTGAACGTGCGAAACAATAAAGTAGCTTTTTGTAACTGACGGATTTGTGGTTACCACAGGGGAGCAAAAAGTTAGTGAGTAAGTAAGCAGTATTGTCTTAAGATGTTTGTACTGCTGTTGTCGACCGTCTGGGCAGTCCTGTTTCTTTACACGGAATAGGATTGCCCTTTTTTGGTTGAAATCGGTATATGTATCAATTTTAGGAGGTTTATCCATGAAAAAAATCGGTATTGTAATGGGCAGCGATAGTGACCTTCCCGTAGTGGAAAAAGCAATGGCAACATTGGAAAAATTCGATGTACCTTTTGAAGTACATGTTTATTCTGCACACAGAACACCTGTGGAAGCAAAAGAATTTGCAAAAAATGCAAGAGCAAATGGTTTTGGTGCCATTATTGCAGCCGCAGGAAAAGCGGCACATTTGGCTGGAGCGATTGCAGCAAATACAACACTGCCTGTCATTGGTATTCCAATAAAATCCTCTACATTAGATGGATTGGATGCTTTGCTTTCTACGGTGCAGATGCCAGGGGGAATTCCAGTTGCAACAGTTGCCATTGATGGTGCAGAAAATGCAGCATTGTTGGCAATTCAAATTTTGTCTGCAAACGATACAGCATTGGGCGAA
>JAHHTV010000100.1 GCA_020024395.1 Anaerotignum sp.
TATGCATTCACTGCTGCAAAAATCCCATTTTCGCTACGAAAATCCGGAATACCACTTTCTGTCGAAACCCCTGCTCCACCAAAAAACACAATATTTTCACATTCTGCAATCCAATCTTGTAATTGCTTTAATTTCTGTTCCAAATCCATACAAAACGCCTCCTTTACTTTTTCTTGATTATACGCTTTTTTCTCATTTCATGCAATCTATGAAAATCAAAAAATGCTTGGTTTCCCAAGCATTTTATCATCATTCTTCTGTTTCTGTTTCTTTTTGTTCTTCTTTCATAATCACCGTTGTGCTGCCAATTCTATGATTATCTACGTTATGCACAACAATATGCATACAATCTGTTTCTGTTTGGCAAGATGTACCATCATCTGGAACGTGTCCCAACACACCGCAAACATACCCACCAAATGTATCATATTCTTCTGTAGGCAATGTCACGTCCAACGCCTCGGCAACTTCTTCCAAATCTGCACAACCTTGTATTTTCCATTCTAACGAAGATACCTGCACAATATCTGCTTCTTCCATAATATCATCTTCTTCATAGAAATCGCCTACCAATAGCTGCAAAATATCACGCAATGTAATAATGCCGCTCAAACCACCATATTCGTCCAACAATATTGCAAAATATTTTCTTTCCTGTTTCATATTGCGAAACAAAACGTCCGCTTTAACCGTTTCTGGTACAAAATATGGTTTATCCACTGCACATTTGAGTACATTCTCACGGCTCTTGTCGTCTAATCTAAAATAATCTTTTGCATCCAACACCCCAATGATATCATCATCATCTTCCCCTGTAATTGGATAATACGTATAACGGCTGTTGTATATTGTTTCATTCCAAACATTCATATCATCGTCCATATCCAATGTCACAACATCAATACGATGTGTACAAACTTCTTCTACAGAAGTATCGTCAAATGCAAATACCTTTTGTATCATTTCCACTTCTTCTTCATCAATCGTGCCTTTTTCATTCCCCGCTTCCAACATCATGCGAATTTCTTCTTCAGACACTTCTTCGTCATCATCTTCTGGGTCAATCCCAACCAAACGCAATATCGCATTTGTAGACATGGTCAACAGCCATACCAATGGTGCAAATATACGAGATACTCCTCTTAAAAGCCCAGATAACCCCAAAGCCAATGCTTCTGATTTTTTCATCGCCACACGTTTTGGCACCAATTCACCAAACACCAAATTAAAATATGCCAAAATCATGGTAATCAACAATACACATACCGATTTTAATATTCTTTCTGGTATCCCCACATTTGCCACTACCAACATTGCTACCAATGGGTCAGCAAAACTTTCTGCTGCATACGCACTGGAGAGCATACCAGCCAATGTAATCGCAACTTGTATGGTTGCCAAAAACTTCGCAGGCTGTTCTGTCAATATTGCCAAACGCTTTGCACGTTTATCCCCATCAGCCGCCATTTTTTTCAATTTCGTTTCATTCATGGAAATGACTGCAATTTCTGCACTTGCGAATATGGCATTTAATGCAATCAAAACAACTTGTAATATCAGTGGTTCCCAATTCATATTTTTTATACCTCCAAATGATTTTCATTTCTATACTTTACGAACAAACACAAAAAGGCATACTCTGTTTTTTGTGTAAAATTGCACACAAACAGACTATACCTCTAACATTTCATTTTGTTCGGCATTGGTATACAAAATATACGATTTGGATTATTTTGTCGCAAATTGGCGTCGCTCTCACTGCCTTCGTCCATGCCGTTTTTCACACTCCTCTCATATCTTTCTATATACTCTCATATTTTTGCAAAAAAGTCAATGAATGTATTGTTAAGAATATAAAAACAAACTTTTGATACATAACAAAAAGAGAACACTTTGCATTGCAAAGCATTCTCGTGTCATTTTTATTATCATAGCCAGCCATTTTTTTCTAAAAATATTTTTATTTTTTCCATAGCCGTTTGTAGTTGTTCCATACTGTACGCATAAGAAATCCGCACATGATTTTCACCACTTTCGCCAAATGCATCTCCTGGTATCACAGCCACACCTGCTTCAAACAGCAGCTTTTCACAAAATTCTTGTGCTCTCAAACCTGTTTTTGCAATAGAAGGAAATACATAAAACGCCCCTTCTGGTTCAAAACAAATCAATCCCAAATCATGCAATGTTTTCACTAAATATTTTCTTCTTTCATCATAAGCCTTTCGCATAGCATCCACATCAGCATCACAAAGCATATCATCTCGCAACGCCTCTATGGCAGCATATTGGCTCATTGTTGGTGTACACATAATAATATAAGCATGTACTTTATTGATTTGCTGCATCAATTCTTTTGGTCCAGCCGCATATCCCAAACGCCAACCTGTCATTGAAAACGATTTTGCAAATCCATTTAACACAACCGTTCTTTCTGCCATTCCCTCCACAGATGCAATAGAAACATGATTTTTTCCACCATATGTCAATTCCGCATAAATTTCATCAGAAATCACAAGCAAATCATGTTTGATACAAACTTTTGCAATATCCTGCAATTCTTTTTGTTCTAATATTGCCCCTGTTGGGTTATTGGGATAAGGCAATATCAGTACTTTTGTTTTTTCTGTAATTGCCTTCTCCAAATCTTCTGCCTGCAAACGGAAACCATTTTCTGCATTTGTCTGCACCACAACTGGTATACCATGTTGCAATGCAACCGCTGGTTTATACGCCACATAAGATGGTTCAGGTATCAATACTTCATCACCAACATTCAAAACAGTACGCAATGTCACATCAATCGCCTCTGATGCCCCAATGGTACATAATATCTGTTCTGTATCATATACCAAACCAAAACGTCTTTGTAAATAATGTGCGATTTCTTCTCTCAATTTTGGCATACCCCAGTTAGAAGAATATCTTGTTTTTCCTTCTGCCAAAGATTGTATTGCCGCCTCTCTCACCCGTTTTGGTGTTTGAAAATCAGGTTCCCCCACACCCAAAGAAATCACATTGTCCATCGTTGCCACAACATCAAAAAATTTGCGTATCCCAGAAGGTGGCAATGTTGCAATATGTTCTGCTGTAAAATCTCTCATATATACCTCCTCATACCTGACGAAATTTCACTTGATACAATGCATCACTGACAGGCTGTTGTAATGTTTTTTCTGTACCATTTTTTTGTATCAATTTTTCTTTTTCTGTTATTTTTCCAATCACAGCCGCTTGCACACCAGCTTTTTGCAACTTTTCAACCAACGCCTGCCCATCAAATGCAGTAATCACCATTGTACCACTTGAAATCAAAAGCAATGGGTCAATTTCTGCATTTTTACAAATGGATTGGGTAGCTTCTGTCAAAGGAATGTTGTCTGCAAACACAGTCACACCCAAACCAGAACATTCTGCCACTTCCCAAACAGCACCCAATATACCGCCTTCTGTTGCATCATGCATGGCAGTTGCACCATGTTCCACCGCAATTTTTGCCTCTTTGCCCACAGACAAAAATCCTTTATAGCTTTTTGCTTCTTCCAAAATCGTTTTTGGAACAACATTTTGTAATTGTGTTTCATATTCCTGTGCAATAATCACGGTTCCTTCCAAGCCTGCCCATTTTGTCATCACAACATCTTGCCCCACTTTTGCCCCACTTGTGCAAATCATATTGCGATTTTTTGTTTTTCCAATAATGGTTGCCGCAATCACAGGTTTATTGACGGCATCTGTCACTTCTGTATGACCACCCAGTATTTCAATGCCCACTTCTGCTGCCGCTTCCAAAGTCCCCTTTGTCAATACTTCCAAATCTTTCTCATCGCTGTTTTTTGGCAACAATACCGTCATCAATATTCCCACAGGCTCTGCACCTGAAGAAAATACATCATTGCAGTTAATATGTACTGCCAAATACCCTGCATCTTTTGTCGCCCCTGTGATAGGGTCTGTGGAAAACACACAAAGTTCCCCTTGTGGGTCTATTGCTGAACAGTCCTCACCTGTTTTAGGTCTTACAACAATATCATTTCTTTGTATTTTACTATGTGTCACTGGTTCCAAAACCAATTTTTCTAAAATTTGGGGTGGTATTTTTCCAATTTCAAACATAGTGCTGTTGCTCCCTTCTTTCAAAACTTCAAAAAGGGTGTTCACACATTTGCGAACCCCCTTGTTGTTTACTCTGTTGTTGTTTGTTCTTTTTGTTCTGTTACATCTGCATTTGCTGGCACTTCTTGTTTTTCTGTTTTTTTTGTTCCCACAGTTACCTCATCTGCTGTTGCACGATAAGAGGAAGAACTGAACCAGTCTTTGCTGGCTTGTTTGCCATTTTCATATACAACTTTATACACGCTGACTTTTGCACCTGTTCTGCCTCTTGCTGTCATCACTCTTTCCCCTTCTGGTTTATTGGGGTCTTCTTTTACCACTTCTTCTGGCTTTGGCACAGTTGCTTCGTATACGGTTTCATATTCCACTTTACGCCCGTTGTTGTGTGACTGATGTCCATATATGTTCATCACCAAATTGCCACCACCTGCATAAGCTTCAATCAATATTGGATATTCTGTATTATTTTTGAATTTCAAATCTTTGTAAGTACCTGCAACCGCTGCATCTCGTCCCAATGGTACATAGCCCACTGTCATAGAATGTGGGTGTCTTTCGACAACGTCCAATTCAGCCATCAAAGCCGCATTATATAATGTTGTTGTCACTTGACACACACCTCCAGCAACACCTTTTTCCACTTTACCATTATTGTAAATTGCAGCATCTTTATAACCACCTGCATATGTTTGAGAACCAAGTTCTGCATTTGCAGAGAACACCTCCCCAGGTGCTACAACCGTGCCATTAATATAATTAGAACCAACTGCCAAATTGGTGTTTCTATTTGGGTCTGCATTATTATATGTTGTGGTATAACTGCCAAGCAAATCTGTCACATGGCTGTTATCTTCTGCTGTAATTTTTGGTTGTACAGTTTCTGCTGTAATTTCAACACTCCCACTTTTTCTACTTTCCAACACAGCCGCAGCTTTTTGTTCTACTTCTGTCACTTGCATACTTCTGCCTGTCTGTTCTTGTGTCACCACAAACCGACCATTTTTTCTACTCACAGTACTGTCTACCGCTTCTTGGTTAAACCCTCCTGCGATATCATTCAATTTTTGTGACATCTTTTCTTTATCATAAGAGTAATCTAAAGGAATATCAATCCCTTCTTTCAAAAGAATTTTACCTGTTTGGAAACATTCTTTTTCCGTACCTTGTCTACCTGTATTGTATGCTTTTTCCACAGCTTCTTCCAGATGGTATCCAGCATCTACTTCTGTAAATGGCACATTCCAGCTTTCTTCCCCGTATTGGAATGTCAACGTTTGCCCATCCACTTCTGTTTTATATTTCCCCTGTAATTCTTGCAAAGCCTGTTCTTTTGTCAAATTTGCCAAGGAAATACCTTCTACAGATACCCCTTGATAAATATTTTCTGATGCCAAAAGCTGCTTTACCAAATTTCTTTGGTATAACAAATACCCAAAAATGCCAATGCCACATACCAATAATGCACTCAATACACCAATGGAAACTCTCCTTTTTGTATTTCTTACCTTATTTCTTTCTGCCCTTTTCTGTCTTCCTTCCAACGAAACCCCAACTTTCTTTTTGTTCTGTTTACATTTTCGTTTAACACCATAAAAAAACGGTTTCTACTATGATATGATGGTTTTGTTTCTTCCAATTTTCGTAAAAAATGAAAAAAACAAACACTTATTCTATCATAGCGAAACCGCATAAAAAAAACAATATCATTTCTGCTAAATATCTTTACATTTTTATTACAGAACAATATATTACAAAT
>JAHHTV010000101.1 GCA_020024395.1 Anaerotignum sp.
CCACAGGAACAAATCTTAAATTGTATAGGGATTCAGAATGTGTCCCTATGGAACGTTGCCGAACGTTGTGTCCTTTTTCTATTTATTGTAATGTTTTTTCAATAAATGTTGCCAATTCTTTTGCGGCTTTTTCCATTTTTTCCATATCTTTTCCTTCAATCATCACACGCACAAGTGGCTCTGTGCCTGATGTACGAATGAGTACTCGCCCATCTGTGGAAAAATCTTCTTCCAATTTTGCAATCGCATGGCGGATTGCTGGCACTTCCATATAAGTATTTTTTTTGGCATTATTGACACGTGCATTGACAAGCACTTGTGGCAATACTTCCATTGCCTGTGCCAATTCAGAGGCTTTTTTACCTGTACGTTTCATAACAGAAAGCAGTTGAATGGCTGTCAATATACCATCACCTGTTGTGTTGTGGTCTAAGAATATGACATGACCAGACTGTTCACCACCCAAATTGCGGTCTGCTTCCATCATGCGTTCTAATACATAACGGTCGCCAACATTTGCCTGTTCAATCTCAATGCCATGTTCTCGTCCCATCAATGTCAATCCCAAATTGGACATCACCGTTCCTACAATGGTGTCGTTTTTCAATATTCCTTTTTGTTTCATATCTAAACCGCAAATTGCTAATATTTTATCTCCATCAATCAATTCGCCGTTTTCGTCCACAGCAAGACATCTATCCGCATCACCATCAAATGCAAAACCGATGTCCGCTTGATTTTCTTTTACAAATGCTTTCAAATCTTCCATATGTGTAGAGCCACAACGTTCATTGATATTTGTGCCATCTGGTTCATTGTGTATGATACAAAGACTTGCACCCAAATTTAGCAAAGAAATAGGGGCGGCTTTATAAGATGCACCATTTGCACAATCCAGTGCAACTTTTAACCCTTGGAAACGCTCTGTTGTGGTTCTGCCCAAAAATGCAATATAATCATCTAATGCATCTTCTGCAACGGTATGTGTCCCAATCCCTGCACCTGTTGGGCTTGGTAATATTTCTGGGTGGCTCAATATAATATTTTCGATTTCATCTTCCAGTTGGTCGCTGAGTTTATACCCATCACGATTAAAAAATTTAATGCCGTTATATTCCACCGGATTATGAGATGCAGAAATTACAACCCCCGCATCTAAACGGTATTTACGCACCAAATATGCCACTGCGGGTGTTGGTACGATACCTGCAAGCACTGCATGTGCTCCTACAGAACAAATCCCTGCCACCAATGCAGACTCCAACATATCTCCACTGATACGGGTATCCATACCAACCAATATACGGGGGGCATGTTTGGTTTCTTTTGTCAATACATATGCACCCGCACGTCCAAGCTGAAATGCCATTTCTCCTGTCAATTCTGTATTGGCAACGCCACGCACACCGTCTGTACCAAATAATCTTCCCATTTTTTCAAGCTCCTTTAATTTCTTTTTATTCTTCTGGTATTGGCAATTCCATTTCGGGTTGTGGTGGTATATTTTCTGTAATTTGCAAAGCAACGGTTGTTGGCTCTGCTGTCACACCCTCTGGCAACTGCCAAGATACTGTCATATTATATTCTCCTATCTCCAAATCAGAAACATCTATGGTTGCTGTCAAATTTTCTGCGGAAACGGTTTCTAGTGCTGTTGTATCACCAACCAATGTGACAGAAACCGTTTCTGGCATGGTATACACAAAATGTGGTTGTTGATTTTGCAATGCAATTTGTGTGGTAGGTATTGTGACGGTTTTGTCTGCACTTTTGATAATATGTGCCATCACTTGCACCGTTTTCATACCGTTTGGCAATACAACGCCTTTTGGCAAATAATCCTGCAATGTATATGTTTTGCTGACAGATGCTGTTGCATTCATAACATCCAAAGGCTCTAATGTGATTTGTTCCACAGATTGCAATGTTTCATTCGTTCCCATAATGGTAATGGTTTGTGGGTTGCAGTTGAGTTCTGTCAAATGGTAACCTGTCGCCACTTGTCCAGTCGTTTGTACTTGTATATGTATTTGTTTTTGCTCTTGTAAACGATAAGAAACGGTGATGCTTTCTGATGAAAATGTCAAACCACTGACCGTCACACCATCTTTATCATATGCAACAGGTTTCACAGAAATGGCATCTTGCCCCGCTGCCTGTAAAGCATCTATGGTTACACGCACTGCCACAACACTATCTACCACAGATTTTGGGCCTTTTATTGTAACCGTTGGGATACTCAGTTGTGGTGCTGACAATGTGGTACCACTTGGTACATTCCCATTCAATGAAACAGAAACTGGAAATTCTTTACTTACCAATGTTTCCACATGAATTTCCACACTTGCTGGCACTTTGCTTTCTATGGTATACCCTGTGGTACCGTTTGCCACCACAACATTGACAGGCAATGTGATTTTGTCGCCATTTTGTGCATATGTCAAACCTGACAAATCCACATCGGCTGTAATCATTTCTGCCTGTCTTTGGCTCAATCTATCCAAAGCTGTCCTTTGTGCTTTGACTTTGATACTGATTTTTGTGTTTTCCAAATCTTGTGCATTGGCAACGGTCAATCCTCTTGCTGTTAACGTTTCTGCACCTGTCAAAGTCAACATTGTGCTGTATGTTCTCGTATCTACGGGCTGGTTAATGCTGATTACCATAAACCACATGACAGTCGCTATGGCAATAGAAAGCAATTTCCAACCCAAATCTTTCATCAATATCTCTTGAAATCGTTTCATTTTCCCTGCCTGCCTTTCCATATGGTCAGTTTCTTTTTGGCTGACTGGTCTTGTTGAGAAAGCATAGATTTTAATTGGTCTGTGGTCAAGTCACGATACAATACGCCACCACGTGCCACAGAAATTTTGCCTGTTTCTTCTGACACCACAATCACATAAGCATCAGAAACCTCACTTGCACCGATTGCGGCTCTATGGCGGGTACCCAAATCCATACTAATTTCATTGCTATCTGTCAAAGGCAAAAAACAAGTTGCTGCTGCCACACGATTATGTCGTATGATAACTGCACCATCATGCAATGGTGTATTATGCTCAAAAATATTGATAAGCAGCTGGCTGGAAACCACAGCATCAATGGCAATGCCTGTTCTTTCCAAATCCCCCAAAGGCACCTCTTGCTCTATCAATATCAATGCACCTGTTTTGACTGCCCCCATTTTATCGGCTGCTTTGACGATTTCATCCACAGTTCTTGCGGCTGCCTTTTGGTCACCGCCTTCTTCATTTCTGGTAAAATAAGAAAATATTTTTCCCTTGCCCAGTTGCTCCAGTGCCTTTCGCATTTCTGGCTGAAATACAATCAAAAGCGCAATAATCCCCATATTGATGGTATTAGACAGCACAAAAATAATGGTATGCAATTTCAAAAGTGCTGCCACTGCTGCAAAACCAAATATCACCAATATGCCCTTAAACAATACCCATGCACGGGTTTCTTTTATCCAAAATATCACTTTATAAATGATGTATGCCACAATCAGAATATCCAAAATATCTGTCAAACCAATGGAAGGCTTGACAAATTCCGTAATCCCTATGGCACTGTTTATGCTGTTGATAATATCCATAGCAACACCCGATTTCCTTTTTTACAGTTTGGTATAAACAAAAAATAATTTATTCCAGTATACCATAAAGTCGAAAAAAAGTGTTGTATTTGTTTGATGATTCACAAAAATTTTGTTTTATTTCCTCGACAAAAACAGCCATACTATCACATTGATATATCCAAAAAAATATCCAATGCTTTTTCCAAACTATACACATCTTTGGCAATGCTTGCTTTTTGTTTTTGCAATTCTTGTGACATATTTGCGTCAAACATACTTTTTTGAGAATGCAATGCAATAAATATACGATTGTTTTCAAAAACAATGGAAAACGATGTTTGTACTGCTTTTGCAAATGCAACCAACTGTTCTGTTTTTTGCGGTGTGAGCATAAAAAATGCATTGTGTGGATTTTTTGCATACACTTGAAACATATCGTTGAACGCTGCCCACTCCATACGCACTCTATCTCCTGTATGTGTCATATGCGGAAAGCTTTTTTGAAATACTTGCACATAGCTGTCACTTTTTTTAGGCAAACCTTCCAAACAAATGACTTGCCCTTCAAATAAAGTTATTGTTTCATTTTCGTAACCAGGCTTTTTTGTCACAACATCACTGATGTAAAATTTCACATTACGATAACTACCACTTATCATATCTTCGCTTTTAAAATACCGTTGCACTCCCACAGGTATCACACCCACACGCTTCATCGTTTGGTATTGAAAACCAGCTTTTGGGCTGTAATACACATTTTTGAATTTTGTATTTTTCTGTAACATTTCCAAGACATAGCTTTCTTTATAAGTCGCATTGAATTTGTCATATTTGCTTTTTACAAGCAACCAATATAAAATAGAAAAACCACCCATTGCACAAGCAAAACCAAGCCCCAACATCATCACAATATCATTACCGTATATATGCCCCTGTGCGACATATGCCAATACCAAAATCGCTGCACATACCATTAAAAACAGCAAAAACGTCAGCCATAATACCAAATACAATCGTTTATTTGTAGCTTTTCTCATATTATCTATATTATCATCTGTTTGATTGGTTGGCATATCATTTCCTCCTTATGATAAATCTAACGAGATATTGCGTTTTCTTTGCTCTATTTCATAAAAATCTGCCTGTTTCATGTGAAACAAACCTGCCACAAATACCCAAGGTACAGAAACAATGGTTTGATTATATTGTGATACATTTGCATTATACAGCCGTCTTGCCGCCTGCAAATGTTCTTCTGTATCTGTAATACTTTGTTGCAATTTATCCATAGAAATCCAAGATTGTAATGTTGGGTATTGTTCTGCCAAAGCATGAAATCCTGCCCCCACATACTCCATGTCTTGATGCATTTGTTGTAACATACCTATGTTTTGTTGCAAGTTTTTTTGACTTTGCTTTCCATAACGTGGGGAATTGTATACCGTTTTTTGCATTTGTGCTTTGATTTTATGCAAACTTTTTGTTTGCCATTGCAGTTGTTGTTCTATGGCTTGTAATGTTTTTTGTGTGGCTTGTTGTTTTTGCATATAATAGTCGCTCTGTGTGCGTATCTGTACAATATCCAACAATGTTTGTCTTTCATGTTGTAAATATCGTTTGACAGCATCTGCTTGTTTTGTCAATACATCAAATCGTTTTTCCAATGCCACATCAATATCAGATGCAGCTTCTGCAACTTTGACCTGTAATATTTTCAAGCGATTATATAATAAAACGAATATGATTATCAGCAATATTGGCACACCAATGATGCCTACAATCAAATATGGCAACATCTTACATTCCCCCTTTTTCTTTTTTTCATGATAGCATAAACAACATATTTTGTATAGAAAAAGGGGCATTTGTTTTGCAAACATGCATAAAAAAGACACAACCCAAAAAGGTTGTGTCTTATGATACAAATTATAATGGTTTCATGGTTGGGAACAAAAGTCATAAAGTCCATCACCTTTTATATATGCATAAAAGCCCACAGGATATTGATAATTGTTTTATTCTGATTTTATCAATCTTCAGTTCTTTACGCAATTTACGCTTAAAATGGTGTGTTTATGGTGTGTTCGGAAATTTTTCAAAAATTAAATTCATATTTGTATGTCTTTGTAAAGAATGATTTCCCTCTTGAATGTATTTTCAAGTTTCCTTATAATCTCCTGTTACTTTAATCTGTTCCTCTGATAAAAATGAAATAAATTCTTCGACTTTACCTTCATACTTATCTGCAAATTCATCAGAGCGTATTTGTTTTTCCTCATCTGTAA
>JAHHTV010000102.1 GCA_020024395.1 Anaerotignum sp.
ATTTTAATGTGCCTTTGCAAGATGGTGTGATTACAGATGAAAACCGTATTACAGCAGCATTGCCAACCATTGAAAAATTGATTGCAGGTGGTGCAAAAGTAATACTTTGCTCACATATGGGGAAACCAAAAGGGGAACCCAAACCAGAATTGTCTTTGGCACCTGTTGCAAAAAGACTTTCTGCATTGTTAAAAAAAGATGTTGTGTTTGCAAAAGATGATGTGGTTGTAGGTGAAAACGCAAAGGCAGCCGTTGCAAATATGCAAGAAGGCGATGTGGTGTTGTTGGAAAACACACGTTATCGCAAAGAAGAAACCAAAAATGAAGAAAATTTCAGCAAAGAATTGGCTTCTTTGGCAGATATTTATGTAAATGATGCATTTGGCAGCAGCCACAGAGCACATTGCTCTACTGTGGGTGTAACTGCATTTGTAAATGAATGTGCGGTTGGATATTTGATGGAAAAAGAAATTGCATTTTTGGGGAATGCTGTGAATAACCCTGTGCGTCCTTTTGTTGCAATATTGGGTGGTTCCAAAGTTTCTGATAAAATTAACGTTATCAATAATTTGCTTGAAAAAGTAGATACATTGATTATTGGTGGTGGTATGGCATATACATTTGCAGTGGCACAAGGTGGTCATGTGGGTGAGTCTTTGCTGGAAGCTGACAAAGTGGATTATGCAAAAGAAATGATTGCAAAAGCAAAAGAAAAAGGTGTGAATTTGTTATTGCCAGTGGATACGGTTGTGACAAAAGAATTCAAAAATGATACAGAATTCAAAACAGTTCCAACTGGTGAAATTCCTGATGGTTTTATGGGATTGGATATTGGGGAAGAAACCAGAAAACGTTTTACAGATGCAATCAAAAATGCAAAAACGGTTGTTTGGAATGGCCCTATGGGTGTGTTTGAATTTGAAAACTTTGCACATGGTACAAAAGCGATTGCAGAAGCAATGGCAAATATTGATGCAACAACAATCATTGGTGGTGGTGACTCCGCTGCGGCTGTCAACCAAATGGGATATGGCGATAAAATGACACATATTTCCACAGGTGGTGGTGCATCTTTGGAATTCTTGGAAGGAAAAGAATTGCCAGGTGTTATGGCAGCAGACGATAAATAATTTTGGTAATTCAGAAAGAGATAGATATAAGGAAGCGACGGGGCAATGAAAAGATTTTGTAAATTTGGTATGGTATTGTGTTTGATTGCAGGTATGACACAAAATGTCTGGGCAAAAGAACCATCAGATGCCTTTCTGCAAGCGGTGGAAATATTGGGGAATAAAGAAATCGAAGTGGAAGCACCAAAAGAAGAAGAAAATCTGCCTTATGTGGAGCCGACGGAATACATTCCAGTGTTGATGTATCACCATTTTGCAATTCGTGATATGGGACAAGGGGATGGTATTACCACCATGCAAGCAGATTTAGAAGAACAAGTCAAGTACCTCAAAGAGCAAGGTTATAATATTATTTCTATGGAAGAATTAGACAAGATATTGTCAAAAAAAGAGAAGGAAAAAGATATTGACGAAGATATTGGTTTGGATTTGAAAATGAAATATCTTTGTATTACGATGGATGATGGATATTTTAGTAATTATGATTTGGCATATCCGATTTTCCAAAAATATCAAGTGCCAGCAACGATATTCGCCATTACAGATAGTATCACAAATCAAATTGGATTGAAAAAATTCACATGGAGTAATGCTTCTGAAATGGTGCGTAAAAGCAAAGTGAATATTTATAACCACACAAGCAATCATATACCAATTAGCAAAACAACAACAGAAGATTTTGTATATGCAGCTTTGGAAGCAGAGCGTGCATTAAAAGAATATTTGCCGATACAAAGAACTTCTGTAAAAGCTTTGGCATATCCAAATGGACAAACAAATGAAGAATTGAAAAAAGCATTATTAGATGAAGGATTTGCATTGGCATTTACGATACAACCAGGAGTCATCAATCGCACAACAGAAAGAATGGCAATTCCAAGAATTACGGTGGAGTCTGGTATGACAGGTGCAGATATTGTGGAAAAAATTGAAAAAACAGCCGCACGCACAATGCAGGCGGTAAAATAAAAAAAGAAAGGGTTTGCGTATTATGAGAAAAAAAATTATTGCAGGAAACTGGAAAATGAACAAAACACCACAGGAGGCAAAAGCATTATGCGATTTGCTCAAAGATAAGGTAAACACAACAGATGCCGATGTTGTGTTCTGCGTACCATTTGTAGATTTGTATACTGTTTTGGAAGCACTCAAAGGTACCAATATTGCAGTGGGTGCCGAAAATATGCACTTTGCCGAAAGTGGTGCATATACAGGTGAAATTTCCGGTGCAATGCTCAAAGAAATGGGCGTGCAGTATGTGGTATTGGGGCATTCTGAACGCAGAGAATATTTTGGGGAAACAAATGAAACTGTAAACCAAAAAACAAAAAAAGCATTGGAATATGGTTTGACACCAATTTTATGTTGTGGGGAAACATTGGAACAAAGAGAAGCAAATATCACAATCGAATGGGTACGTATGCAAATTAAATGCGGTTTGGCAGGTATTTCAGCAGAAGATGTCACAAAAGTTGTGATTGCTTATGAACCCATTTGGGCGATTGGTACAGGCAAAACTGCAACTTCTGCACAGGCACAAGAAGTGTGTGCAGCAATTCGTCAAGTATTGGCAGAAATGTATGGACAAGCAGTGGCAGATGAAATGCGTATACAATATGGTGGCAGTGTAAATGGAAAAAATGCAGCAGAATTGTTTGCAATGGCTGATATTGATGGTGGTTTGGTAGGCGGTGCTAGCCTGAAAGAAGAATTTGCGGATATTGTGAATTACAAATAATCATCGCAATTTTGAGAGGTGAGAAGTCATGGACAAAAAAACAACAGTGTTGATGGTGTTGGACGGATTTGGTATCAATGAAAGAACAGAAGGCAATGCCATCAAAAATGCAAAAACACCTGTTTTAGATGGTTTGGCGAAAAAATACCCTTGTGTGAAAGGATATGCAAGCGGTCGTGCTGTGGGATTGCCTGATGGACAGATGGGAAATTCTGAAGTAGGACATTTGAATATTGGTGCAGGTCGTATTGTGTATCAAGAATTGACAAGAATTACAAAAGCCATTGAAGACGGTGATTTCTTTGAAAACAAAGCTTTGATAGAAGCGGTAGAACATTGCAAAAAAAATGGCTCTGCACTGCATTTATATGGTTTGCTTTCTGATGGTGGTGTGCATAGCCATAATAGCCATTTGTATGCATTGTTACAACTGGCAAAAAGAAATGGCTTGGAAAAAGTGTTTGTACACACATTTTTAGATGGTAGAGATACCCCGCCTGCTTCTGGTGCAGAATATATGACACAGCTAGAACAAAAAATGGGTGAAATTGGTGTTGGAAAAGTGGCAAGTGTAATTGGACGTTATTATGTCATGGATAGAGATAAACGTTGGGAGCGTGTGAAACAGGCATACGATGCAATGGTACTTGGCAATGGAGAAACTGCAACAAATGCAATAGGTGCAGTACAAAAATCTTATGAAAATGGAAAAACAGATGAATTTGTATTGCCAACGGTGATTGTAGATGAAAATGGGCAGCCGATTGGAAAAATCAATGACCATGATGCAGTGATTTTCTTTAATTTCCGCCCAGACAGAGCAAGAGAAATTACAAGAGCAATGTGCGACCCCAATTTTGATGGTTTTGAAAGAGGATATGTTGTACAGGATTTGAAATATATTTGTTTTACAGAATATGACCCTACAATTCCAAATAAAACAGTTGCATTTTTGCCACAGCGTTTGGATAATACATTGGGAGAATATATTTCTGGATTGGGGTTAAAACAACTGCGTACCGCAGAAACAGAAAAATATGCCCATGTGACATTTTTCTTTAATGGTGGTGTAGAAGAACCAAATCCAAATGAAGATAGATGGCTTGTGCCTTCTCCAGAAGTGGCAACATATGATATGAAACCTGAAATGAGTGCTGTGGAAGTGACAGATGGCTTGGTGAAAGCGTTGCTTTCCAAAGAATATGATTTGATTATTGTAAATTATGCAAACCCAGATATGGTCGGTCATACAGGTATTTTGGAAGCGGCGGAAAAAGCAATCGAAACAGTAGATACTTGCATTGGCAGAGTGGTGGAAGCATTACTTTCTGTAAATGGTCAGATGTTTATTTGTGCAGACCACGGCAATAGTGACCAAATGGTGGATTATGAAACAGGGGAAGCATTTACTGCACACACCACAAACCCTGTACCATTTATGCTCATCAATTATACAGATGGTGTTGGTTTGAAAGATGGTGGAAAATTGGCAGATATTGCACCAACATTATTGGAAATGATGAACATTCCAAAACCTGCAGAAATGACAGGCGAAAGTTTATTGATTGGCAAATAATGAAAATTATTTATAAAAGTAAAAGGTATTTTTGATTGAAGGAGGCTTTTAATGATGAAAGGTTTTTATGAAATTACAGACGTTTATGCAAGAGAAATTTTGGATTCCAGAGGCAATCCAACTGTAGAAGTAGAAGTTATTGTAGATGGTGATGTGGTTGGTCGTGCAGCGGTTCCTAGTGGTGCTTCTACAGGTGCTTTTGAAGCAGTAGAATTGCGTGATGGTGACAAATCCAGATACAATGGTACAGGCGTAGAACAGGCTGTAAACAATGTAAATGATATTATCGCAGAAGAAATTATTGGTATGAATGCACTTGACCAAGTGGCTGTGGATAAAGCAATGTTGGCATTAGATGGTACACCAAATAAAGCAAAATTGGGTGCAAATGCAATATTGGGCGTTTCTATGGCAGTTGCAAAAGCAGCAGCAGAAGCATTGAATATGCCTTTGTATCAATATTTGGGTGGATTTAATGCTAAAACAATGCCTGTACCTATGATGAACATTATGAACGGTGGGAAACACGCAGACAATACCGTTGACGTACAGGAATTTATGATTATGCCTGTGGGTGCATCTTCTTTCAAAGAAGCATTGCGTATGTGTGCAGAAGTTTACCACATGTTGAAAAAAGTGTTGAAAAACAAAGGTTTATCCACAGCAGTTGGTGACGAAGGTGGTTTTGCACCTGATTTGCCCACAGCAGATGCCGTGATTGACTTGATTAAAGAAGCAGTAGAAGCAACAGGCTACAAATGGGGCGAAGATATTAAAATCGCATTAGACCCTGCCATGACAGAATTGTATGACGAAGCAGACGGCAAATATCATTTCCCTGGCGAAAGCAAAATGGCTGGCAAAGATATTGTTAGAACATCTGAAGAAATGGTGGAATTCTGGAAAGCTTTGGTTGCAAAATACCCTATCATTTCCATTGAAGATGGTTTGGCAGAAGAAGACTGGGCTGGTTGGCAGTTGCTGACAAAAGAATTGGGTGATAAAATCCAGTTGGTAGGCGATGACTTGTTTGTAACAAATACAGAAAGATTGCAAAAAGGTATTGACCTGAAAGCAGCAAATGCAATTTTGATTAAAGTAAATCAAATTGGTACATTGACAGAAACATTCAATGCAATACAGTTGGCAAACAGAAACAAAATGACAGCAGTGGTATCTCATAGAAGTGGTGAAACAGAAGATGCAACAATCGCTGACATTGTTGTGGCTGTAAATGCTGGTCAAATCAAAACAGGTGCGCCTGCAAGAACAGACCGTGTGGCAAAATACAACCAGTTGCTTAGAATTGAAGAAGAACTGGAAGATGTTGCAGAATATTTGGGTGTAAAAGCATTCTTTAATTTGTAATTTGAAATAATTTGATAAA
>JAHHTV010000103.1 GCA_020024395.1 Anaerotignum sp.
GTCTAAAAAACTTTCCATTTCGTTTTCGTCTAATCGTACAATTTTTTTATCATGGATTTTGGGCGTGTCCACAATGGTTGCAGGGTTGGAGTCCACTTTTCCTCTTTTATAAAAATATTTGTACATGGAACGCACAGCTGCCAATTTGCGGGATTTTCCTTTTTCGTCGTTATGGTATGTGGCTTGCCGTTTGTTGCTATTCCTATCAGGACGAACATAATAAGAAAGATACTCCAAAAAACAGTCTACATCATCAGCAGTAATTTCGTTTAGGTCATTGATACGCAATGTTTTTGTTTCCACGCCTGCAAGTGTGGGGTGTTCTTCGTACAAATAACGAAAAAAAATACGCAAATCATAGGCGTATGCCAAACGTGTCATAGAAGACGTAGTTTGTGCAATCCCTCTAAAAAATTCTTGTACAAAAGGTGGCAAATCTTTTTGGATTTCCCGTAAACGTTTGATGTCTGCAATTTTTCTTTCTTCCTGATAGATGGACATATTATATCTCTCCGTTCCAACCTTTGATTTGTGAGCGTTTGATGGCACCAAATACTTTTTCTTGCAAATTATCATAATCTTTGGAAAGCTGTGCAAGCAGCTCTTTTGTTTCTTGTCGTTTTGTGTTGCCATCTGCCAGACAAGGGTTTTTTACAATTTGTATGTTATTTCGTTTGACAAAAGAACGACATTCCCATTCAGGAACATACATCAAGGGACGTATGGAGTAAAGTTTGCTTCTATCCAAATAACTGACAGGGGCAAAACAGTTGATACGTCCTTCATAAAACAATGACATAAAAAATGTTTCTACAACATCATCTTTGTTATGACCAAGTGCAATTTTATTGCAGCCAAGTTCTTCGGCTTGTGTGTTTAATGCACCTTTTCGCATTTTGGCACAAAGAGAACATGGATTTTTTTCTTTGCGTTCTTCAAATATAATTTGACCAATGTCGGTGTGTACAATGGTATAATGTACGCCGATTTCATCACAAAATGCTTGTATATCATCATAATTTGCACCAGGCAATCCCAAAGAAACTGTAATGGCTTCTAATTCAAAATGTTTTGGGTAAAATCGTTGTAAATGTTTTAATGCCAATAAAAGACAGATGCTGTCTTTTCCACCAGATACGCCAACAGCGATTTTATCACCTTCTGCAATCATTTGATAATCATCTACTGCTTTGCGGACATAACTTAATAATTTTTGTAATTTCATAAATTTCCTCCTAACATAACTATATTATAACGAATTTTTGAAAAAAGGAAAAGTGTTGCTATTCATTTTTTTGTAAAAGCGATATAATGAGAATGAAAAAAGGAGGAATTTGTATGAAAAAAGCATTGCTTTGTATCGGCATGGCACTATTGTTGGGTGTGACAGGCTGTGGAAAAGCAGAAACACAAACACAAGAACAACCACAAAAAACACAACAGCAAATCAAAACAGAAACCATTGATAATTGCATACAACATATGTCAACAGAAGAAATGGTGGGACAAATGTTGATGATGGATTTTCGGAAAAATGCAGATGACAGTGATATGACTGTGCTTTCGAAAGATGCAGCAAAACAGATTGCGGATTATCATTTGGGTGGTGTGATTGTATTTGCGGAAAATTTAGATACCACAGAACAAACAAAAAAATTATTGGAAGATATGCAAAAAAATGCACAAATTCCTTTATTGATTGGTGTAGATGAAGAAGGTGGTATGGTTTCTCGTTTGGATAAAAGTCAAATCCCACATACTACGATACCAAATGCAATGGACATGGCAGAAGATACCACACAGGCAGAACAAGCAGGGAACGATATTGGACGTGTATTGTATGATTTGGGTATACATTTGGATTTTGCACCTGTGGCAGATATTTTTACTAATCCAGAAAATACGGTCATTGGAAAACGTGCATACGGTACAGAGCCACAAATTGTGGCAGATATGGCAACTGCATTTTTGCATGGTTTGCAAAAACATGGTATCAGTGGCACAGCAAAACATTTTCCAGGACATGGGGATACTGATACGGACTCTCATTATGGCATGGCAATGACAAATAAAAATATAGAACAAATGCAGCAAACAGAATGGATACCATTTCAGCAGTTGATAGATGAAAACATTGATATGGTGATGGTGGGGCATGTGATGATGCCAAATGTCACAACGGATAATTTGCCTGCAAGTTTGTCAAAACAGGCTGTGAATTTGATACGCACACAACTGCATTTTGATGGTATTGTAATTACAGATGCCATGAATATGGGAGCGATTGCAGAATATTATGATAGTGGTACAGCAGCAGTGATGGCAGTGCAGGCAGGGGTAGATATTGTGTTGATGCCTATGGATTTAGATGCAGCATATACTGCCATATTACATGCAATAGAAAAAGGAGAAATTCAAAAAAGCCAAATAGAACAAAGCGTTAGAAAAATATTATCATTAAAATATGAAAAAGGTATGCAAATTTGAAAAAAAGGGGCTGATATGGAATATCAGCCCTGTGTTATTTTATATAATAAATAAGAGGTATTTGATTGTGTGGATATTGCGTTATCTTTTATTACAAGAGTTACAAGAATTTCCGTTATGATTCATATTGTTGTTACAGCCTGTGTTGTTATTATGGCTGTTATTACAGCCGCAACCACAATGATTATCATGGTTTGGTACATTGTTTTCTGGACAGTCCAAAGATGTGTAAGTTTCGCCAAAACCGCAGCAAGGATGTGGTTTGGTAGATGGAGAGAACAAATCCAGAGGGAATGGCACAGAATCAAAGTATTTACAAGGGTCGGTATTGTTGTTGTTTGGTGCTTTGAACTGTTCAGGCACACATCTACCCAAAGATTGTACCAACATATTCACGGTGCGATACAATTTTACGATGGTAAATAAGCCAAGTGTGACATTGACAGCAATGGGTGCTGCAAAAGAGCCGTCACCGCCATAATGATGGTGGTCACCACAGCCGCAATCACAATCACAGTTGCAGTTGCAAGGGTTGCAATGAGAAGGATATTTTAGTTCTGCGGATAAGCCAACCGCTTTACCTTCTGCAATGACGAAAGGCCCACCGTTGGAGTTGCCGCAACAATCATACAAATCGGTTACGCTGGTAACATTTGCTTCTGTGGAACCAAACAAAGAAACTTTTAAGCTGTAAGAACTTGTGGCGTCCGCACAACCAATGGTACAGCCGTCAGAACGACGGAATTCCAGCGTATAATCAAATACATAACGCAATTCAATATCCCAACAACCTTCTTGAAAACTGCTGGGGCATTTTTGCACAATGTCAATATGGTTCAGTTCTGTGTTATGCAATGTGACACTTGTGGCATTTGCTGGGGGGACAATGATTTCACCTTCACACATCATATCACTGCAACCACAATTTCCCATACCACAACCAGCGGTTCTGGCAGGGCCTAAAATATCGGGTGTCAAACATTTTTGAATTCTGCATTGGTCAAAAATTTTCTGAGCGATGATGCAAGTTTCACCCTTATCATGATTACAATTTGTGTTACAGTTAAAGCCACAATTTCTTGCATTGATATTTACATTATCATTTTCAAATTCAAAAGCTCCCATAAGATAGCCTCCTTAAAATTTAATTTGATTTCTTTTATATACTATGTCAATATCCAAAATGGGTGCGTATGCAGAGAAAAAAGGAATATGCTGAAAATTTTGTATTTTATAGAACTTTTTCCAATATTGTAAAAAAGTTGTTTTGCAATTTGTATCAATCTATATTATAATAACATTACAATTTAGCAATCAAAGAAGGAAGGAGCAGAGATGTTCCTTCTTTTCAAATACATGAACACTCACATCTTTGATTTGCTAACAGAAAGATGGTGAATAATATGCATGAAAATTTTACAAAAAAAGCACGTGAAGTTTTGAAACGGGCAGAAGAAGCAGCCGCAAAATTGGGCAATCTCTATATTGGTACAGAACACATTTTATTGGGATTGACATTGGTGACAGAAAGCGTTGCGGCAAAAGCTTTGGAAGCACAAGGCGTTACATATCATCAGGTGATGGAAAAAATACAAGCAATGGCAACAAATGTATTGACACAGACAGTCCCAAATGGCTTTACACCCAGAGGAAAACAGGTCATGGAAAGCAGTGAAAAAATTGCAAAAAGCATGGACGTACAGCAAGTCGGCACAGAACACATTTTATTGGCATTGCTACAAGAAAGAGATAGTATTGCCATTCGTTTGGTTGTGGCTTTGGGTGTCAATTTGCAACGTTTGTTTGACGATGTGATGGGAATGCTTGGCGAAGGGGAAAACCAAAACACAAGCAGAGGTATGCAGTCCAATCATATGGAAGATGGCGAAAAAAGCCGTATAGAAGTATTAGAAAAATATAGCCGTGATTTAACTGCATTGGCAAAACAAAATAAATTTGACCCCATTGTAGGCAGAGAAAACGAAATTGAAAGAATGATACAAATATTGAGCCGTCGTACCAAAAATAATCCTTGTTTGGTAGGTGACCCTGGTGTAGGCAAAACTGCCATTGTGGAAGGCTTGGCACAAAAAATTGCAGCAGGGGATATCCCAGAAATATTGAGAAATAAAAAAATATTGAGTTTGGATTTGGCAGCAATGATTGCAGGTGCAAAATATCGTGGGGAATTTGAAGACCGTATGAAAAAGACTTTGGAAGAAGTCAAAGCAGATGGTAACATCATATTGTTTGTAGACGAAATTCATACCATGATTGGTGCAGGTGCGGCAGAAGGTGCCATTGATGCTTCTAATATTTTGAAACCTGCTATGGCAAGAGGAGAAATACAGCTCATTGGTGCAACGACATTAGAAGAATACAGAAAACATATTGAAAAAGAAGCGGCATTTGAAAGACGTTTCCAACCAATAAAAGTGGAAGAACCAGACGAAAAAGCGGCGATTGCGATGTTACAGGCATTGCGCATACAATATGAAACACATCATAAAGTGACCATTACAGATGAAGCGGTGACAGCCGCAGTGAAATTATCACAAAGATATATTACAGACCGCTTTTTACCAGACAAAGCCATTGATTTGATTGATGAAGCATCTGCACGTCTGCGATTGAAAACATTTGCACCACCAACCGATGTCATTGCGTTGGAAGAAGAAATTGCAGATATGGAAAAACAAAAAGAAAACTATATTAAAATAGAAGAATTTGGAAAAGCTGCAGAAATCAAACAAAAACAAGATGATGTCAAAAAACAATGGCAAAACAAAAAAACAGCATGGCAAAATATGCAGTCAGAACACCCACAATCTGTGACAAAAGAAGAAGTGGCAGAAGTGGTTTCCAAATGGACAGGTATTCCTTTGCAAAGTTTGCAGCAAGAAGAAAGCAACCGTTTGTTACATTTGGAAGATACATTACACAAACGTGTCATTGGACAGGAAGAAGCAGTCAAATCGTTAGCAAAAGCGGTTAGACGTGGCAGAATTGGATTGAAAGACCCTTCTCGTCCAATCGGTTCTTTTTTGTTCTTAGGCCCTACGGGTGTCGGAAAAACAGAATTGTCTAAAGCATTGGCAGAAGCATTGTTTGCAGATGAAAATGCTATGATACGTATTGATATGTCAGAATATATGGAAAAACATAGTGTATCCAGATTGGTTGGTTCTCCTCCAGGATATGTGGGATATGAAGAAGGCGGACAGTTGAGCGAAAAAGTACGCCGCAATCCATATTCTGTGATAT
>JAHHTV010000104.1 GCA_020024395.1 Anaerotignum sp.
CGGTAATGGCGATAACGGCGGTAATGGCGACAACGGCGGTAATGGCAACAACGGCGACAACGGCGGTAATGGCGACAACGGCGATAACGGCGATAACAGCGATAACAGCGGTAATGGTGGTAACGGCAGCTCTGGTGGTAGCGGCAACTCTGGTGGTAGCGGCAACTCTAGCGGTAGCGGCAACTCTGGTGGTAGCGGTAACTCTGGTGGCAACGGCAGTTCTGGTGGTAGCGGCAGTTCTGGTGGTAACGGCAGCTCTGGTGGTAGTGGCAGCTCTGGTGGCAGCTCTCAATCACATACCACACAGAAAACAGAAAAACCAAACACAGAAACTACTACACAACCAGATGGTACAATCACAGAAATTACCAAAAATCCAGATGACACAACTATCATAAAAGTAGAGAAAAAAGATGGTACTACATCTACCACTACATTGGATAAAGAAGGTAATACACAAACACAGATAAACATACCAGAACAAGTCATCACAGAAGCACAGGAAAATGATGAACCTATATTATTGCCTATGTCACAAATTGCAGTCAATAAAGAAACAAATCAAACTTCTGCTATACAAATAGACATTGGCAATGCAAAAAATGTTATGCTCTCTGTCCCTATGCAGAACCCCAACTCTAGTATGGTAGCTGTCGTTGTAAATGATGATGGTACAAAGCAAGTGATGCGTAAATGTGTTGTGCATGAAAAAGATATGACTTTTGTTGCAAATGGAAACATGACCATTGAAATTGTAGACAATCAAAAAGCATTTCAGGATACCAACAACCATTGGGCAAGCGATGCCATAGACTTTGTGACCAGTCATGAATTGTACAACGGCACAAAAAAAGCAACATTTTCTCCAAATGCTGCTATGACACGAGGTATGCTTGTCAAAGTGCTGCACAATATGGAATATAATCCAAAAGTTGCAAGCAACCAAAATTTCTCTGATGTACAAAAAAATGCTTGGTTTGCAGATGCTGTGCAATGGGCTGTTGCAACAGATATTGTAAGTGGTTACAAAAACGACTTATTTGCACCTGAAAAAGACATTACAAGAGAAGACCTTGCTGTCATACTGTACAGATATGCAGGCAAACCTGCCACATCTCAAACCGAAATTGCTTTCCGTGATGCAGATGAAGTCAGCAATTACGCAAATACAGCCATTTGCTGGGCTGTGGAAACAGGCATATTAAGTGGTACAAATGACAACAAATTACAACCAAAGCAAACTGCAACACGTGCCGAAGTGGCAGCTATACTGATGCGTTATTTGCATACAACCATGTGAAAATGTTGCTAGTATATAAGAATAGATTTATTTTTTGATTTGATTTTCGTTTATGCGGTATACTACCGCATAAACGATTTTTTTATATCACACATATACGTCTATATACTTTCCTACGGTTTGTTGTTGATTGTTTTGATTTGTTTGTTCTTCTGCTAATTTTTCATCTTGTTTTTTTTGTTCTTTTTGTTGCAACTGTGCAATTTGTTTTTGTATCTTTTGTATTTGTTTTTCCAGTTTTCTGGCTTTTTCCGTATCTTTTGCTTGTAATGCCTCTTTTTTCTCTTTTATCAGGTTTTCCAGCTTTTGCTCTAGTGATTTGATTTGCTGATTTTGACCTGTCTGATTGTTTGCATTTGTATGCATTGGATATGCGCTTGCATGAATAGCACCAATCGACATAAAAATTCCCCCTTTTCTTTCTGATTTGTGTTCATCATAAAGCCAATTTTATAATCATTCAATGCATTTGTTGTGAAATGTGGTTGTCTTGTTGTGAAATGACAAGCAGTATATCCAATTTGAATATACCTTGCATAATATCTATGTGCATAGTACCTTGATACTTTTTGGCAACCATTTCTATATTGGATAGCCCAATGCCGTATTTTGGTATATCTTGATTTTCTCTATCACAAGTATTTTCTATACAAAGCAAATAAAAATTACCTTTTTGTTTGCCAGAAATACAAATTTTCTTTTTTTCATGTTTGCACGCACAATTTGCTTGTATGGCATTATCTATGGCATTGGATAACAAAATACACCAATCCAAATCATTGATACCATTTGTTTTTGGAATATGGAGTTTACATTGTATCTCTATCTCTTTTTGTGTTGCGACAGAAAATTTACTGCTCAATAATGCATCTACCACCACGTGATTGGTATGTATGGGATATGTCAAAGCATCTGAAATCTGTTCCAAGTTTTTCAAATATTGATAAGCATTTTCTGACTGATTTTTTTGCAATAGATTGCCTAAAATATTTAAGTGATTTTTCATATCATGGCGAAAAGCACGTGTCAATTCATATCTTGATTTTATTTCCTGCATATACGTTTGTTGTATTTTGGTTTGTTGTTGCAATAATTCTAATTGCTGTTCTATTTTCTTGGCTTTTATCATTTTCTGAAAAACAAGCAATCCGCTCAAAAGGCAGATACTCGCTACACCATGAAATAAAAATACTTCCCCATGCTGAACAACTGGAGAAATCATACCTTTTTCACTATCCCATACCATAACATTCCCATCAATATGCATGCTCACGAGCTTTTCTGTCAATGATATAAAAAATACAGGTATCAATAGCAATAACAATGTCAAATGGTCTGTTTCTATCAAATTTTTGAAAAAATATTTCAAAATCAAATGCAATATTGCCATCAACAATATGGCTATGGTGAGCATAACCACCATGTCCGCATATTGCAAGACCAAAACATATTTTGCAGACATTTTCTCTATGATGTAATACGAAATAGAATATACCATACCATAACAAACATGATATACCGATAAAATCAACAATGATATCGTCAAAGATTTGATACACTTTTTGGTTGTGAAATATCCAAAAACAGCAAACAAAAGCATATCCAGTGGCAGACATAATACTTTTGATAGCTGTGTCATATATTCCAGTTGATACACCACACCATATAATACACCATATAACAAACACAAATACCACTTTGTTTGTGTTTGGCAATACCGACAAAAATATATATAACATATCATGGGAATTACCATACCATACAATATATTGGGTATCCAAAAATCCATCATCATTCCCCTTTTTTCATGTATTCTAACATCTTTTGCATAAATGCTTTATGACGCAATCTGGAAACAGGCACTTTTTCTGCATTTTCCAATAAAATTTCCCCATGCATATACACTTGCAAATAATCAATATTGACAATATAACTTCTATGACATCGAAAAAAACGACCATCCAACTGTTTTTCGATATCTTCCAATTTTCCATAATAGTCTATGATACCCTCTTTTGTATGCAAATATATTTTGCGATTGATGACTTCACAATAATAAATGGTATGCATTGCAATGGATTTACACCAATTTACAGTTTGTATAAAAATTTTTTGTTCACTTTCTTTTTTGATACGTTTTATGGCACGTTTGCAGGAGCGTTCCAAACGGCTTTTTTCAATCGGTTTACAGATATAATCCATTGCCTCCACTTCAAAAGCATCTGGCATATATTCTTTGAAAGCCGTCATAAATATCAGTATGCAATCTGCATTTTGTTCCCGTATTTTTTTTGCAAGTGTCATACCGTCCAAATCAGGCATTTGAATATCCAGATAAATCAAATCAAATGTATCATATGTATGCAACAATGCTTTTGGATTTGTATAGCACACAATATGAAAACATTCCTGCATTTGTTTGAGCATTGTAAAAAGTGTTTGTTTGATGTCATTGCATATTGCAATTTCATCATCACAAATAGCAATCCTGACCATAATAATCCCCCTTTTATATGACATTTGCTTATTTTGACATATTTTTTTATTATATCGTAAATAAAATATCACTTGCAATCACATAGGTGTGAAATGGTCTTTTTATGTTGCAAAATGAAAAAATTTCATACAAAAAAGGTCTGTCACATACCAACAGACCTTTTTTATCATTTTTAGCTATGATATTCTGTATCATCTACATCTAATGCTTCCACCAATTTCACTTCTGGGTTTTTCTGCATAAAATTGTTTAATGTGTATTCGTTTGCAAAAAGCAATATCGGGCGTTCAAAGTGGTCATATACCAGCGTACTTCTTGGCACAACATAATCTTTGACATCTTTTGGAGAACCAGGGGCTACCCAACGAGCCACATTATAATCCAAATGCTCCATACGAATTTCAGAATTATATTCATTATTCAAACGATATTCAAATACTTCAAATTGCAGTTGCCCAACAGCCCCCAATATCACATCATTAAATTCATTGCGATATACTTGAATTGCTCCTTCTTGTGCCAGTTGTTGTACACCTTTTTGAAATTGTTTTGCTTTCAAAGAATTGACAGGATGCACTCTCACAAACAATTCTGGCGGAAATGTTGGCAACGGTTCAAAGAATAATTTTTCTTTGCGGTCTGTCAATGTATCTCCAATTTGATAATTGCCACTATCATAAATACCAATAATATCCCCTGCAATGGCAGTTTCCACAGTTTCTCTATCATTTGCCATCAGGTGTGTAGATTGGCTCAATTTCATTTGTTTTCCTGTACGAGAAAGCGTTACATTCATACCACGGGTAAATGTGCCAGAACAAATGCGGAAAAATGCCAATCTGTCACGGTGTGCAGGATTCATATTTGCTTGGATTTTGAATATAAAACCACTGAAAAATTCATCTGTTGGTTGTACTTCGCCTGTTGTGGTTTTTCTAGCCCCTGGAGCGGGTGACCATTCCAAGAAATGTTTCAAAAATGGTGTAATACCAAAATCAGCCAATGCAGAACCAAAAAATACAGGAGACAATTCACCATTTTTGATTGCCTGCAAATCAAAAGGATTTCCTGCACCATCCAACAATTCCATTTCACCACGCAAAATATCTAAATTCGCATCAGAAATCACGCCCTCCAATGCATCCCCAAATACACCATTTGCCCCCAGTTCTATGACACCATCTTTTTGTTTGTACAAATACACTTTGTTTTCCAATCTGTCATAAATGCCTTCAAATGTCAGCCCATTTCCAATCGGCCATGTCACAGCGGTAGATGGCAGTCCCAATGCATCCTCCAAATCTGCCATACAATCCAAAGGGTCTTGGGATTGTCTGTCTAATTTATTGATAAATGTAAATATGGGAATTTCCCGCATACTACAAACTTTGAACAATTTTTTTGTTTGTGCTTCCACACCTTTTGCCGCATCAATGACCATCACCGCACTATCCACAGAAGTCAATATACGATATGTGTCTTCCCCAAAGTCATTATGTCCAGGGGTATCCATAATCGAAACAATTTTACCTTCGTATTCAAATTGCATGACAGAAGAAGTCACGGAAATCCCTCTTTGTTTTTCAATTTCCATCCAGTCACTTTTTGCAAATTTTGCATTTCTTCTTGCTTTGACAGTGCCTGCCTCTCGGATTGCACCACCATGCAACAATAATTTTTCGGTCAATGTGGTTTTCCCTGCGTCAGGGTGAGAAATGATACCGAATATCCGACGTTTTTGTATTTCCTCTAAATGACTCATATTGTGAATTTCCTTTCCTTTGCGAAATTTATTTTTTTCAAACAACATTTTGTTTGCCCATAATATTTCTATTTTAACCGAAAGCAGAAAAAAATGGAACAAAAAACAATAATTTTTTTTGTATGTGTGAAAAATACAT
>JAHHTV010000105.1 GCA_020024395.1 Anaerotignum sp.
AAATAGTATGGACCATGGCTTGGAACAGACAGAAATACGAGAAAAAATGGGCAAAACACCTGTGGGGACGATTTCTTTGGAAATACAGAAAACAGGAACACAGATATTTGTGGTATTTCGAGATGATGGACAAGGTTTGGACAAAGAACGCATACTCAAAGCAGCAAAAGCAAAAGGTTGGCTAAAAAAAGCGGAAACAGAGTATGAAGACAACGAAGTGTATGCATTTTTGTTGCGACCAGGGTTTACCACAAAACAAAAGGCAACATTGTTTTCTGGTAGAGGTGTTGGTTTAGATGTGGTAAATGCAGCGGTATCATCGCTCGGCGGCAGTATTCGGATTGAAAGTACCATATGTATGGGTACAACATTTTTTATGGAGTTTGCATTGGAACAATCATAATATGTAAAAAATAGAAATGAGATGATGGTATATGAAAAGTATCAAACCAGGTAGAGGTTCTTCATTGGAACATGGCATTGGCGGCTTGATTGCGGCTGTATTTGGGCTTGTATGGTTAAAGGGTGCCAGCAGTATGGGAGCACCACGCAGTATGTTGATATTTGGTGGTTTGTTTGTGTTGATTGGTGTTTTGAATGCATTTTTGGGATTTTACAACGCAAATGCAAAAAATAGACTTTCGATATATGATATTGTAGAAGATGAACCAGATGTTTTGGAGCAAAAATTGGGAAATACACAAAAAGAAAATGAACCAAATGTTTTGGAAAAAAATTTGGATGATACACAAAGAACAGCGTATTGTCCGTATTGTGGCGCAAAAGCAGATGAAAATTACGAGTTTTGTCGTGCATGTGGCAAAAAAATATGACCCAAAATTACAAAATGATATGATTTTTTTATAGATGGGCTTGTATACAAACAAAAATTTGATTATAATAAATATGCTGTTCGCTTGAAAAAAGCGAATTTGGAAACAGTATATAAAACATCGGATTGATTTTTCGGTGAAAAACAAAAAAATTATATGTATAGGAGGTTTTTACAGTGGACTTTTTATCTCAAGTAAAAGCAAAAGCAAAAGCGGACAAAAAGGTTATTGTACTGCCTGAATCTTTTGAAAAAAGAAATTTGGAAGCAGCAGCAGAATGCCTGAAAGATGATTTGGCAGATATCGTTTTAATTGGTAACAAAGAAAAAATCATGGAAGCGGCAGGCAGCTTTGATGTATCCAAAGCAATTTTTGTAGACCCTGAAAGCTACGAAAGAATGGACGAAGTGGTTGCTGGTTTGGCAGAAGCAAGAAAAAGCAAAGGTATGACTTTGGAAGAAGCAAGAAAACTGCTTTTGGACGACCCTATGTTTATGGGTGTTATGTTGGTAAAAATGGACATTGCAGACGGTATGGTTTCTGGTGCAATCCATTCTACCGCAGATACATTGCGTCCTGCACTGCAAATTTTGAAAACAGCACCTGGTACAGAACTGGTTTCCTCCTTCTTTATCATGGTGACAAATACACCACAATATGGTGATGATGGTATTTTATTATTTGCAGACTGTGCATTGAACCAAAATCCTACTTCCCAAGAATTGGCTTGCATTGCAGGCGATTCTGCAAAATCTTATGAAGCATTTATTGGCAAAGAAGCAAGAGTTGCAATGTTGAGCCATTCTACAATGGGTTCTGCAAAACACGCTGATGTTACAAAAGTGGTGGATGCAGTAAATATTGCAAAAGAAAAATATCCAAATATCAAATTGGATGGTGAAATTCAGCTCGATGCCGCTATCGTAAAAGAAGTTGGCGAATTGAAAGCACCACAAAGCACAGTTGCTGGGAAAGCAAATGTATTGGTATTCCCTGACATTGATGCGGGTAACATTGGCTACAAATTGGTACAAAGATTTGGTCAGGCAGAAGCATTTGGCCCTGTACTGCAAGGTATTGCAAAACCTGTAAATGACTTGTCAAGAGGTTGCTCTGCAAATGATATTGTGGCTGTGGTGGCATTGACATCTGTACAGGCACAAGTAATGGCAAAAAATAAATAATATAAATGAAGGAGAGAAAATAATGAAAATTCTGGTATTAAACTGTGGTAGTTCTTCTTTGAAATATCAGTTGATTGATATGGATACAGAAAAAGTAATGGCAAAAGGTCTTTGTGAAAGAATTGGTATCGAAGGTTCCAGACTGAAACATCAACCTGCTGGTAAAGCAGATGTTGTTTTCAATGATTATATGCAAGACCACAGCGTAGCTGTAAAAATGGTATTGGATGCATTGACAGACAAAGAACATGGTGTTGTATCATCTATGAAAGAAATCAATGCAGTAGGTCATCGTGTGGTACATGGTGGTGAATATTTTGCAAATTCTGTTATCATCAACGATGAAGTAAAAGAAGCACTGCAAAAATGCTGCGAATTAGCACCTTTGCACAATCCTGCAAACTTGATTGGTATTGAAGCTTGCGAAAAAATCATGCCAGGCGTACCTCAAGTAGGTGTGTTTGATACAGCTTTCCACCAGACAATGCCTGAAAGAGCATATTTGTATGCAATTCCTTATGAATACTATGAAAAATACAAAATCAGAAGATATGGCTTCCACGGCACAAGCCACAGATATGTATCTGAAGAAGCTGCAAAAATGATGGACAGACCTTATGACCAAACAAAAACAATTACTTGCCACTTGGGTAACGGTGGTTCCATTTGTGCAGTCAGAAATGGTAAATCCATTGATACAACAATGGGCTTCACACCTTTGGAAGGTTTGGTAATGGGTACAAGAGCTGGTGACGTTGACGCAGCTGTGATTACATTCTTGATGGAAAAAGAAAACTTGACACCTCAAGAAATGGATACTATATTGAACAAAAAATCTGGTGTATTGGGTATTTCTGGTGTTTCCAGCGACTTTAGAGATATTGAAGAAGCAAGCGAACATGGTAATGAAAGAGCAGGTATGGCACTTGACGTATTTGCTTATAAAGTAGCAAAAAGAATTGGTGCTTATGCAGCAGCTATGAATGGTGTAGACTGCATCGTATTTACTGCTGGTTTGGGCGAAAACTCTGGTTCTACAAGAAGATTGATTTGTGATTATTTGGGTTATTTGGGTATTCACATTGATTCTTATCACAATTCTTTGAGAGGAAAAGCAATCGAAATTACCACTCCTGATTCCAGAGTAAGAGTTTTTGTAATTCCTACAAACGAAGAATTGGTAATTGCAAGAGATACAAAGGAATTGCTTGACAAATAAGCATCCTTTCAGTATAATGTTTTAGGTACGACTACGGGGTGATTTGAATGATATTGGAAATGGCTCAGTTATATGGTAAAAATGGTGCTTCTATGGCGGTGCATATCATAGAGTATATGGAAGATACTTCACCATATCCCGATGTTGTGGGTTTTATAGAGCCTGTAAAAATAGAAGGAACTCTCACAAACGAAAATGAAGTTTTCGTTTTGGAGGCAAAGGGCGAAACAAAGGTCAGCCTTCCGTGCGACCGTTGTCTGACGCCGGTCGAAACAGAGATTTGCTTCAATATTGAGGAGCGTTTTTCCCATACAGGCAGAGAGAATGAAGAGATAGAAACTTTTTCGGGAGACCAAATCGGTCTTGCGGACTATGTCAAAAGAGCTATCCTAGAAGCACTGCCTATGAAGACAGTTTGTAGGGAGGACTGTAAAGGACTCTGTCCTGTCTGCGGCAAGGATTTGAATCAGGGCGATTGTGGTTGTGATACAACCGAATTTAATCCGATGTTTGAAAGTTTAAGAGCTCTTTTCAATGTTGATGAGGAGGTGTAGAAATGGCTGTACCTAAGGGTCGAGTATCAAAATCTAAAAGAGATAAAAGAAAAGCGCAGAGCTGGAAAATTGCGACACCTAGTTTGGTGAAATGCAGCAAATGCGGCGAATTGATGGTACCTCACCAAGTTTGCAAAGCTTGTGGTGCTTATAACAAAAAAACAATTATCAAAGTTGACTGATATGTCAAATGAAAAAAGACAGCAATGATTTGCTGTCTTTTTTTATTCATATTTTTGTATGGCTTTTTCTGCCATATGCCAATCTAAAAATAAATTGATATCTTGCAAAGCGTCTATGATACGCCAACGATATGTTTCATTTTGCCGTAATTCTTGCAAGAGATATGGTTTGACGATATGTTTGTCAAGTTTGCCATGATTGCGTGCAATATAAGAAAGCCCTAATGCAGCATTGGCTCTTACAGCGGCATTTTGATGGGCAAACAATCGCAAACAAATGCTTTGGGCAAGCTTCCAATCGTCCCAATAAAAACCAACAGAAAGCGGTAACAATACGTAATCTTCGGTATCATCACATTGCTTGCAAATTTCTATGGCTTGTTGCAAAGAATATGTAGGCAAAGCAGCATAGATACGTTTTTCCATTAGCCAGTTACAGGAGCCAACAATACTTTACCAGTACCACGATATACATTGACCAAACCTTCGCCAGATGCCGCAGAACCAATGAGTGTTTTGCCAGAGCGTTCTACGGTAAATTCCAGACTACCACTCCATGCGATTGCCATATTGCCATCGACTTTCAAAACATCATTTTGCAATCTGATTTCAATTAACTCCTCACGAGGGCAAGGGCTTTCTAGGCAAACAACACCATTTCCAGAAATGCCAAGATTGAACAAACCTTCTCCACCTGCTACGGCTGAGGATAAATTGGAGCGCATCACAGCTTTTTGTTGCAATGATGCTTCACAAGCCAAAAACAAACCATCATCTAATACAATAGAGCCATTCCAATTTGCCAAATCTTCTAGTAAAATATATTTATAAGTGGGTTCCAATACCATCACACCATCACCTGTGTATTCTGGTTTGATTGCAGATTCACCAGTCACTTTACCACGAAGTGCTTTACCAAATAAATCGCCAACACCTTTTATACCAGTGGTTGCATTGACATTACCAACTGTCCACTGCATGGCACCTGCTTGTACAACAATATGAGATTTGCTTAAATCACAAATGACTTGACGTCTGCGTACATTCATTTTACTTGCAAAATATGCAAATGCTGCACTGTTTGGCGTGACACTCAAATCACGAATGTATTCGATTGTGGTAAAAGCACCAAGACTTTCCAATACATTGATGTCGTCATTTTCTGTTAAATTTCTGATTTGGTACATAGAATTCACTCCTTTATTTGTAAAAAAATAGTATGTTCTGTAATATGGTATCATAAATATAAATGTCTTTCAATAAAAAGGGGATTAGAATATGAAAAAAGAATATGATAGAGAAACCAGAAAACAAATATTGCAGAAAAGGATAGCTTGTCAAGCAGAAAAAAATCATTGGAAAGCATTGGATGGCAATGGCTTGGTAGTACATAAAATAGAAGAAAAACCAGAGATGGAGGAGGTTTATAAAAGATATCTGCATATGTGGAAAACGATGAAACCGACAGAAAAAATACCAATATGCATAAAAGGAAAACAAAGATATGAAGAAATTGCAAAAAAAATGCATTTAGAAATGAAAAAATTGTATTATGTAAAATGGGATAGTTGGGTGTTGATAGAATTTACAAATTTGCAGATAGCAGTAGAGCGGCTTTGGAAAAGTGGTGCAGGATTTTTGTTGATAGACCCACAAACACAAACCATAAAAGATGTGGATATTGATAGTCATGATG
>JAHHTV010000106.1 GCA_020024395.1 Anaerotignum sp.
ACCAATATACGAAATACAAATTGATACCATTGGAATAGCAGTGAGAAGCATGTGCACCAAATACTGTGATGTCAGGAATTTCATTAACAACTCTTTCTTTACAAATACGATAAATTTCTTCTACAGCACTCCAACTTGCAGAAACTTCTGTTGTGCAGCATACATTTTTTGTTTCCAGTACTTCTTTTCTTTCTTCTTCGATACGTGCAGCATCCCAGTTCAAGTTTGCAAACCATGTTTCAATCAATTTATGGTCTACTTCTGTGCATTCTGTATATTTGGAAACAATTTCTTTGATACCTTCTGCATTTGCTTTAGAAACGCCTTCAGGGCCTTCTGTTACAAACAAAATTACGCATTTGCCTGCTGCAAAGTGAGAGAAATGTTCTTTACCATCTTCTGCATCATACAATCTTGCAACGGCAGGTTTATAACCAGCTGTCATAACATCGTGCATAATACGCAAACCTGTAATCATGTCATCCAATGTATAACCCATACAGATATTGTATTCTGGATAATATTTGAACAATTTTACAGTTACTTCTGTGATAAAGCATAATGTACCTTCATTACCCAATGCAATATGTCTAATATCAGGGCCTGCTGCTCTTCTAGGAACTGCTTTGATGTTTGAAATAGTACCATCTGGGAATACCACTTCCACGCCTGCTAACATATCTTCAATACCACCATACAATGTGGAGAACTGACCAATACTTCTTGTTGCAACCAAGCCACCCATTTGTGCCAAAGGTTTGGACTGTGGAGAATGTCCTGTTGTGTAACCAAATTCTCTTACATGATTTTCCAAATCTTCCAAAACAACGCCGCATTCACAAGTTACTTGCATATTATATGTATCTACATTTATGATTTTTTTCATTTGAGAACCATCTAATACAATGGAATTTTCTACGATGGTTTCCAAACCACCTTCTGTTGCAGAGTGGCCTGTACGAGGTACTACATTGATACCATTTGCATTCGCAAAACGCAAAACTTCAGAAACCTGTTCTTTGTTTTTTACAAAAACCACTGCTGCTGGTAATGGATTTGTAAATACTTTGTTGTATCCTTCATATTTACGAAATCTATCATAAGAACTTTCTTGCAACACTTCTGTATCTGTTACAACTGCATCAGCTCCACATATTTTCACTAATTCAGCTACGATTTCTTCTCTCAATAAACTCATTGTTAACTCCTCCTCAATATTTGCCTTTTTGTCTTATATTGTAAAGCTATGATTAGCCAAACATATCATATATTTTTTTATTTATCGGGTCAGAATATTCTTTGATATCTTTATAAATTGTGTTGATAATCTGGTCATATGTTTTGGTATGTTCCAAATTTGGCTCAAAACCATCACGAATACGAACCATATGTTCCATTGCGGTTTCATAATCAGGATATGCACCAACACCAACTGCTGCATTGATTGCCGCACCCAAACCAGCCGCATTATTTACAACATTTCTCACACTACGAATACCAAAAACATCTGCAAATATTTGCATAAACAACGGACTGTTAGAACCGCCACCAGATACAATCACCTGTGTTGGCTGCATATCCAATTCTTTACACATTGCATCTACACTCATTTTCATTGTCATCGCAATGGATTCCAATATAGAACGATACATATGGGCACGTTTATGTCTACCATCAAAACCAATGAACATTGCTTTGCGATAAGGCAATGCATTTGGTGCAAGGAATTCTCCCACAGTGATAAGCCCTTCACTCCCTGGTGCGATTTGTTTTGCTTCTTCTTCCAATAACTGCTCCACACTCACATCCAAAGATTGTGCTTTTTCTTCCATAGGGTCGCCTAACAATTCCTTAAACCAAGAAACGCTCCACATACCACGTCTAATACCTACGCTTGTTTCATATAAATACTCATGTGGTATTGCAGATAGATTAGACCAGTAATCCACAGATGTTTCTGTGTATACATTTCCTCTCATCATACCACCAATATATGTACCCAATGATACCAAGCAAGAACCATCATCACGAATACCTGCCCCCAAACCTTCTGCTGCCTTGTCATTTGCAGTTGCAATCACAGGACAGCCTTCTGGAAGTAATGTTGCTTGACTTGCTTCTTTTGTCACATACCCCAATACTTCTCCTGGCATTACCAAATCAAACAAATTTTCACGTTTGATATTATATGGTTCATAATCTGCTGGGTTATCGCTCCACTTCCATTCTTTTTTATCAAAAGGTCCATACACGCCTTCATAATTTGCTGCTGTATCTTTGAATGCACCTGTCATCCGAACTGTCAGATATCCTGTCGTTGTAGAAAGATACGCCATTTCTGGAATATCATTTTGATATGGTTTTGCCAATCTTTTATCCATCCAGTTGATAACTGGATAAGCAAGTGTACCATCTTTTTTCAAATAGGTTCTGCAACAACGAATACTGCCCAAACCAATCCCCAATATATCTTCTTTGTTGCCTTCAAATTTTTGCATCAAATTTCTGCTTACGGTAACCAATGAGTCCCAAAGGTCATCGTCAGGATGCTCTGCTGTATCTGCATCAGGCACATAAAGCGGTCTTAATGTCATTTTTTCTTCACATATGATATTTCCTTCCAAATCGTAAATACCAATTTTGGTACTTTGTGTACCACCATCGATGCCGATTACATACTTCATTTTATAAGTACCTCCTTATGCTTCTGACTCAGCCAATTCGAGTTTGTTTGTTTCAATTTGTGCTTTATTTTTTTGCATATACCGCAACAAAATCAACACCAGAACGATATTCACAATAATCAATACCATCATATAAATGAAAATCATTCTATATCCGCCAGCACCTGGATATGCATCCAACCAATATCCGCACAATGTAGAGTTAAATGCATCTGGTAAGAATCCAATAAACATTGCAAATCCGGCAACTGCACCATATATTTTCTTTGGTGTACCAATTTCCCCAATAATTGCGTAGTACATACCTCTCATACCGTATATTGCAAATGAGCTAACCAACATAATCGCAACGGTGATTGCTGTATACTCTGCACCCACTGGCAGTATCAAGAAAATCGCCAGAGAGATTACAAACAATACATCAAAAATACCAATCAACAATGTACATCTACCGCCCATTTTTTCAGAAATAAAACCACTAATTGGAGCACCTATCAAACGAATAACATCTTTTCTCAAAATACCTACATAACCTGCTGCAACTGCGGACATTCCCAATACGGTTTCGCCATATGACTGCATATAAGATGATGCAGAATACGCTGCATAAATTGTAAATATCACACCTGCAACCAACCATGCAGAAGGTGTTTTTAATGCTGTCATCATATCTTTTATTACAGAAGTATCACTGGAAGTACCTTGACTTGTATTATCTGCCATAAAGAAGAAACTCACAACACCTGCGATAATGGACAAAATAGCCAATGCCAGAATAACTGCACGAATACCACCCATTCTTTCAAATACTTGCATCAGTGCCAACCACATCACAAGAACAAATACGCCACGAACCCCTTCAAACAAACCAAATATTTTTCCTTGTCCTTCTTTTTCTTCCAACAAAGATACCGCTTTTGTCATAGCAGGCCAAAACATACCAATATTTGTGATTGCCCATAACGCATGGATTATCATAGTAGCTTGAAATGATGGCATTGTAGAAAACCAAAGTCCAAGAAGACCACATCCAATTGCAGAAGTTGCAAACAATTTTCTGTGTGAAATTCTATCTGCTATCCAACCACCTGGAATATACAAAATGGCTGCAAGCATACCAAACAAGCTCATTGACATACCAAATTCTGTATTGCTTTGTCCCAAAGCTTCTCTCAATGGTTCATACAATGCCCATCTTAAGTATGGCAACTCTGTAATAACCCCGCAAGTTAAACATATAATCATAAATGTAAGCCATTTATTTTGTTTTTTTGCTGTTGTCCCCATATTGTTCTCCCTTCTCTTTTCAGCAACATTATCTCATCAAGAAGCCACCATCTACTGTCAAAACAATACCATTGACATAATCAGAAGCATTACTTGCCAAGAATACGCAAGCACCCATCAAATCATATAAATCGCCCCATCTGTTTGCAGGGATATGGGAAAGTATTTCTGCATTTCTTTTTGCATCACTTCTTGTTTTTTCTGTCAATTTTGTTGCAAAATATCCAGGTGCGATTGTATTTACCTGTATATTGAACTGTGCCAATTCGTCACACATTGCTTTTGCCAAACCTGCAATACCATGTTTTGTTGCAGCATATGCAGGAGACCACTGACCACCCAAGAATGTGTATAAAGAACCAATGTTGATAATTTTACCACTATTTTGTTTAATCATATATTTCAATGCTTCATGTGTCATTTCAAATGCTGCTGTCAAGTTCAATGCAACCATTTTATCCCATTCTTTTCTGGTGTACTGTGTCACATCTTCTACATTGATGCTCATACCTGCACAATTTACCAAAATATCTACACTGCCCCATGTATTAAAACATTCATCTACCACACGTTTACATTCTCCATCTGCGGTAATATCCGCCAAAACAAATTTGTATTCTTTTCCGCAACCTTCAATCAATTCTTTTGTTTCGCCGTTATCATCTGCAATACTTGCAACCAATACATTTGCACCAGCTTTTGCCAAAGCAGTGGAAAATGCTTGACCCAGACCAGAGTTCCCACCAGTTACAATAGCATTTTTTCCTTCCAATGAAAACAGTCCCATATGAAAATCGTTAATTTGATGCATAAATAATTCCTCCTTTTTTATGAAATCGTTAAAGTACGAAAAAAAGACGACCGAAATGCACTATTTCTCATAAATAGTCCATTTGATCGTCTTTCTACTATGTTCTGCTTCTAACGATTCGAAATATTTTTTTATTTGAAAGCATCATATCAAACATTTTTGTATCTGTCAATGCTCTATTATTTTTTTGTACGAAACAACAGAATTTTCATCATTTTTTTATGCACATTGCCAAATTTCATGTATTATTCTTCTTCTTTAGTAGTATTCTCATCAACATCTTTGTCTACCACATTATATTTTTTGACATTACTTGCAATCACAAACACACAAATAACGCCACCTAAAATGATAAAAATATTTGGCAAACCACCCAGATTAGACACCATTTTAATACCATCTATGCCAGCGATTGTCAGCATAATATAGGACAATACAGAAAACAGGATGCCCCACATCACTTTCATAAAAATTGGTGCTTCTTGTTCCTCTGGTGAAATACCTGTTGTTGATAATGCAGCGATTGAATTTGTTGTAGAGTCCATTGCTGTAATCATAGATAATAACAATGCGACAAAAAATAAAACGATAATGACACGTGCCATTGGAAGCTCTCTAAATATGGTATAGATAACTGCTTCAGCACCTTGTCCATTGAGAATAGAAATCAAATCTAATTTTCCACTTAACTGATAATAAATTGCGAGATTAGAAAATACACCACTCCAAACAATATTGAAAAGAATTGGAATACCAAAATTGATTTTGATTAAATCTTTTATTTTATATCCAACGCCCAATCTAGCAAGAAAGCAAGCAGAAATCGGTGCCCAGCTACCCCAAC
>JAHHTV010000107.1 GCA_020024395.1 Anaerotignum sp.
CGATTGGTTTGGTATTTCCATATAAAATATTAAAAATGCAGTTATTGCAACAAGCATCTATCAATTTGGTTGTATTTTTTGTAATATTGTGTATTTCTTTGATACTTTTGGTAACAATGCTGAAAAAGAAATTAGCCCCCATACATGATGTCATTGCCGCTGCAAGAAGTATTGAAAATGGGAATTTGGATATTACCATATCAACCAATGCAAAAGATGAAATTGGACTACTTTCTCATACATTCCATAATACAGGGGAATATTTGCATGAGATTATACAAGAAATTTCTGATATGTTGACAGAAATGGCAGATGGAAATTTGAATGTAGATACAGAAAAAGAATATCGTGGCGAATTTTTGAACATTCAAAAAGCAATGCATACCATATTGATGCAAATGAACGATGTCATTGGCAATATTGAACGAGCATCTGACCAAGTGGCAGAAGGTGCAATGCAGGTGGCAAATAATGCACAACATTTGTCTGAAAATTCCATATATCAATCAGAACAGATTGAAAATATTGTACATGATATTACAGCAGTGCAAGAAGCTGTAATGGCTAGTGCAAAACGCTGTGAATTTGCAGAACATATTACAGAAAATGTCGCACAAAAAGTGGAAAGCAGCAATGAGCAAATGCAAGAAATGATGTTAGAAATGAATAAAATCAATCAAGCATCTAGTGAAATTAGTAAAATTATCAAAACGATTGAAGATATTGCTTTCCAAACAAATATATTGGCATTGAATGCAGCTGTGGAAGCAGCAAGAGCAGGAGAAGCAGGAAAAGGCTTTGCTGTGGTTGCACAAGAAGTGCGTGAGCTTGCAAATAAATCTGCTGAGGCTGCAAAAAATACCACAACATTGATTGAAACCACCATTGAAACAATGGAAAAGGGCAATACTGTCGCAAACCAAACAGCACAATCTTTGGTGGAAGCAGTGAATTTTGCAAAAGAAGTAGTGACAGAAACACAGGAAATTGCAGTGCGTTCCAATGAGCAAGCACAAGAGATTGAACACATTACACAAAAGATTTCTGATTTCTCTGGTATTATACAAACCAATTCTGCAACTGCAGAAGAAAATGCAGCAACAAGCGAAGAAATGGCAGGGCAATCACAGTTTATGAAATCACTATTACATAAATTCCGTAGAAAAATGTAACGATGAAAAATAAAACCCCTCTATGTTATGGACATAGAGGGGTTTTTGCAAAAAATTATGTTATACCCTTGCAATGCCTTCTTCTCTTGCAACATCTGCAACTGCCTTTGCAACTGCATCTGCAACAGTTTTATCTAAAGCAGAAGGAATGATGTTTTCTGCATGTAATTCATTTTCGGGAATGATAGATGCAATGGCATAAGCAGCACGTTGTTTCATGCTTTCTGTGATTTCTTTTGCACGCACAGATAACGCACCTTTGAATACACCAGGAAATACCAAAACATTGTTAATTTGGTTTGGATAATCAGAGCGACCTGTGCCAACCACTGCCGCACCACCTGCTTTGGCATCTTCTGGCAGTATTTCAGGCAAAGGATTTGCCATAGCAAATACAATACCGTTTTTCATGGTTGCAACCATTTCTTTTGTGACCATGTTGGGACGAGATACACCAACAAATGCATCTGCATCTTGTAAAGCATCTGCCAATGTGCCTTTTTGTTTTTCCAAATTGCTGATATGTGAAATTTCTTCTTGTCCAGCATTCAAATTGGCATCGCCTTCACAAATGATACCATGAATGTCGCATAATATAACATTGCCAAATCCCATACCGATAAGTAGTTTCCCAATGGCAATACCAGCCGCACCTGCACCATTGATGACAATTTTCATGTTACCCATTTCTTTTTTTGTGACTTTCATGGCGTTGAGCATTGCGGCTGCTACCACAATGGCAGTACCATGTTGGTCATCATGGAATACAGGAATATCACAGATTTCTTTTAATCTTTTTTCGATTTCAAAGCAACGAGGTGCAGAAATGTCTTCTAAATTGATGCCACCAAAGCTCTTGGAAATCAAAGCAATAGTCTGCACAATGGTATCTACATCTTTGGAGTCGATACAAAGCGGAAATGCATCCACATCACCAAATTCTTTGAATAGTACACATTTTCCCTCCATAACAGGCATACCAGCCGCAGGACCGATATCACCCAAGCCCAATACAGCAGTACCATCTGTGACAACAGCAACCAAATTGGAACGGCGTGTCAAACGAAATGAGGCTTCTTCATCTTTTGCAATGACACGACAAGGTTCTGCCACACCTGGAGTATACAACAAAGATAAATCCTCTCGAGTTGTTACTTTTTTTCTGGAAACAACTTCAATTTTCCCGTGCATTTGTTCATGTAGTTGTAATGCTTTTTGTTCTAAAGACATATTGTTTCTCCTTTTCAAACCATTTCTTCTGGACGAAATACTTCGTCAAATCGTTCTGCTGTTAAAAATCCAAGTGCAACACAGGCTTCTTTGAGTGAAATATTTTCTTGATATGCTTTTTTTGCTGTTTTTGCTGCATTTTCGTATCCGATATATGGATTTAATGCCGTAACAAGCATCAAAGAACGATGTAAATTTTCGTCCATTTTTTGTTTGTTTGCAGTAATGCCTGATACACAATGGATACGGAAAGACTCCAAGCCATCTGCCAACAAACGCACAGATTGCAAATAGTTGTAAATGCAAACAGGCATATATACATTTAATTCAAAATTGCCTTGTGATGCACAAATACCAATGGCAGTATCGTTTGCCATAACCTGTACCGCAATCATTGTCATGGCTTCACATTGTGTGGGATTGACTTTTCCTGGCATGATGGAGCTGCCTGGTTCATTTTCTGGAATAGAAATTTCACCCAAACCGCAACGAGGGCCACTGGCAAGCCAACGAATATCATTTGCAATTTTCATCATGTTTGCTGCAAGTGCTTTGATTGCACCGTGCAAAAATACCAATTCATCTTTTGCGGTCAAAGAATGGAATTTATTTTCTGCTGTGATAAATGGTTCATTTGTCAATTCGGAAACTGCTTTTGCTGCTGCTTCTCCAAATGCTTTTGGTGCATTTAAGCCAGTACCAACTGCTGTGCCACCCAGTGCCAATTCGGCAACTTCTTGTAATGCAAGCGTTATCATGCGTTTGCTTTTTTGTAACATATTTTTCCAGCCGCTAATTTCTTGTCCAAATGTGATGGGAGTTGCATCTTGTAGGTGTGTGCGTCCTGTTTTTAATACGTCTTTATTTTCTGTTTCTAATCTTTGTAATTCATTTTCCATGCGTGTGATGGCAGGCAAAAGCTGTTTTTTGGTTTCTAATACTGCCGCAATGTGCATGGCTGTTGGAAATGTGTCATTAGAACTTTGAGACATATTGACATGGTCATTTGGGTGTAACAGTTTTTCTCCTGCAAGCTCATTGCCTCTGTTGGCAATGACTTCATTCATGTTCATGTTGGATTGTGTGCCGCTTCCTGTTTGCCAAACAACCAAAGGAAAATGGTTGTCCCATTTGCCTGTCAAAATTTCATCACATACTTGTCCAATCAACGTACAGCGTTTTTTGTCCAATTTTCCCAAACGGCAATTAGCGATTGCTGCTGCCTTTTTTAATATGGCAAATGCACGAATGATTGCAATGGGCATTTTTTCTGTGCCGATTTTGAAATTTTCAAAACTGCGTTGTGTTTGTGCACCCCAATATACATCAATAGGTACATTGATTTCGCCCATAGAATCATGTTCTACACGATATTTCATAGTATCCCTCTTTCTGATATAAAATATATTTTGTATTATAACAAATTATTTTTCAAAAGAATAGTATATTGTGATATTGCGTACATTTTCAAAACGTGTTATAACATAACTGTAACAGATTTTATATGTATAAAGGAGGAAAAATTTATGGATACAACCAGTATTGCAGTGCAAGTATTGCCTGATGTATCAGAAACAGAAAAAGTGATTGCCATTGTGGATAAAGTGATTGATTATATTGCAAGCACAGGCTATCATTATGTGGTAGGCCCTTTTGAAACAACGATAGAAGGTGATTTGGAAGGTTTGATGGAAATTGCAAAACGTTGTCAACAAATCCCTATTGAAGAAGGCGCACCCTCTACCAAAACATATATCAAAGTATTCCATAATCCAACAGGTGTTTTGACCATAAATGAAAAAATAGATAAATTTAATAAATAAGGAAAGATATTATATGCAAAAATACATCATATTTGATTTAGATGGGACATTGATTGACTCTATGCCTGTTTGGAGAAATACAGGCAGACGGTATTTGGAAACACATCATATTCCAGTGCCAGAAAATTTGATGTCGATATTAAAAAAACAAACATTGCCACAAACAGCAGAATTTTTTAGAACAGAGCTGGGCGCAACACAAAGTGTAGAAGAAATTTGTAATGAAGTTATTTCTTATGTGGCAGAACAATATGCAAATCATATTCCTTTGAAAGAAAATGTCAAAGCATATTTGGAAAAAGAAAAACAAAACGGCACAAAAATGTGTATATTGACTGCATCGGAGGCAGGGTATATCCATTTGGCTTTGGAGCGGTTGGATATTTTGCAGTATTTTGATTTTGTCACAACTTGTACAGATATGGGTGTGGGCAAAGAAAATCCAGAAGTATTTCGCTTGGTGGTGGAAAAACTGGGTGGAAATTTGGAAAATACCGTTGTGTTTGAGGACGCATATTATGCCATGAAAAGTGCAAAAGCATTGGGATTGCAAGTGTATGCCATTGCAGATGCAAGTGCCATGCGGGAAACGGATAAAATCAAAGAAATTGCAGATTTTTATATTCATGATTATCAGGAATTGCTGTAAAAAAGAACCAAGGGCATAAAGGCTCTTGGTTTTTTGTATGAGAAAAAAGCGTGGTTGTTTCATTATGGTATTTATTTGGAAGTATATATATGCAAAAGATTGCAAAAGAAATAGGGTTGTGATATACTATAAAAAAGTATAGTACATATAATTATATTATCTATTGGAAATGTTGCAGTCTTTAGATAGGAATTGATTTAGGTTATGAAAAAATGTTAGCTTTTCTTTTAGTATTTACATTATCAAGCAATTCTATTCTTACATTTGCGTCTGAGTCCAATAGTGTTTCTGAAGAAAAATCATCTTCTTACACTTATATTGACTTAGGAACTGTAGAAACAAAAGGTTCTGTAGAAGGTGTTAGGAAGTCTGCGTCTCTGATTGCAGCAAGTATTGCTGGAATGATATCATGCTCTCCTGTGTTTGCATCAAAGGTTGGGACAAAAACTTATGACCTTGCAAAAAGTTTTTGGAAAGATGAAGCATTTTATGAATTTCATACCTATACAACAGAAGTAAGACTTGACGGAGAATTTTCACACGATATCATTGATGAAAAAGTGGATATTTATGCTGATGAGGGATATACTAAATACTTAGATACTTTTGAGCATTCTTGTAAATCTTTAAC
>JAHHTV010000108.1 GCA_020024395.1 Anaerotignum sp.
CTATAACATAAATATAATAATTATCACAAAAAGTGATATTTTTTACAAAATTTTTATTTTTTGTGATATAATATAAAAAATTTGTTTTATAAAATGTCTAGGAGGGGTTTTTATTATGGGGTTTTTGAACAGTATAACAAATCATGCATCTGATGATATGCAACAACATACGCCAAATGACCAACAACCATCTAAAAAATGGTTGCGTATACTTGCTTATATCATCATTCCGTTTGTTTGTAGTTTCATTCATGTCAATTTATTTTTTGTAGCGATTTTGATTGAAAGTATTGTGCATTTTTTGTATATGAAAAAAATACCGTTGCGCAAATCAAGACGAATGATATCAAACAGTGTGACTGCGTTTTTCTTTATTTTTTCTGTGATTTTTACAATATTTGGTATGCGTATACAACCTGCGATTGAAACACTTGCCATAGCAGAAGATGCACAAACATTTGATATCAACCAAGAAAAAACACTTTCTTGGGCATATACACCAGAAAATGCAGATATTTCTAAACTTTCTGCAGAAGTATCTGATAATACACTTGCACAAATTCATATTTCTGATGATGGTGCATTGTTATTGGAAACATTATCTGATGAAGGCAGTTTCGATGTTACACTTCATGATGGGGACATTGCAAGCAATGTGGTAACATTTACCATTGTGGATGAAAAAAAAGAACAAGAACGTATTGCTGCGGAAAAAGCGGAGCAAGAACGCATTGCTGCTGAAAAAGCGGAGCAAGAACGCATTGCTGCGGAAAAAGCGGAACAAGAACGCATTGCTGCGGAAAAAGCAGAACAAGAACGTATCGCTGCCGAAAAAGCACAACAACAATCTATACAAAAATCAAATAGCAAAACGGTTTATGTGACACCAACAGGCAAACGATATCATTACAGCAGCTCTTGTAATGGTGGTTCTTATAGTGCGACCACACTGGACGAGGCATTAGCAAGAGGATTAACGCCTTGTAAAAAATGCATCGGATAAAAAATCAAAACCTCTACTTTCAAGTAGAGGTTTTTTCTGCTCATTCGTATCGTTCATAATGCACACGTTCGCTCAAATAACGGTCAATCGGTGCTTTCTGTTTTTCGGGATAGCCAAACACCAACAACATCAGTGGGTTAATATGTTCTGGTAAATGCAATAAATGTTGTAACTGTTTTCTTTGGTCATCATAAAGTCCCAGCCAAAGACTGCCCAATGCCAAATCGGTTGCTGCAATCAGCATATTTTGTGCTGCTGCACTCAAATCTTGTACCCAAAACAATTCGTTAGGCTCTGACACCATATGCATATTGGCACAAACAGCAATACATATAGGTGCCGTTTCCAGCGCAGAAGCATAGCTATCAATTTCAATGATTTTTTGCATGGTTTCTTTGTTTTTGATGACAACAAATTCCCATTCTTGGTTATTGGTAGATGTTGGAGATGCCATACCTGCACGCAATATATATTCTATTTTTTCTGGTTCTATATCACGATTTTGGTAAGTACGGATACTTCTTCTTTGAAATATGGATTGTATCATGAAAAATCCCCCTTTGTTTTATTATCATTCAATGTATCATATCTTTTGGCTTTATACAATCACGCACTTTTAGGATATGAGATATGAAAAAGGAAACTGCAAAATATTGACAATTTGATTTTATACTATATAATAAAAATAGGTACTAATTTTTTATCAGTAGTATGCCATCTATCCAAATAAGGAGGGAGATATATGACAAAAACAAACTATATGAAACGGTTATCTTTGTTGGCAAAATGGTGGTTGCCAGAACAAGAAGCAAAAGAAGTGATACAGGATTATCAAGAAATTATCACAAATATAGAGCCAGAAGAACATTTGGTCAGTCGCTTGGGTACACCCTATCAAGCAATCAAACCGCTGATACCACCTATGAAAAAAAATATGTGGTTGTTTGTATTTTTGTGTGGTATGGTTTGTTTGGTGGGAGCTTTTTGCAGTTTATTTTTTTATTATCCGCTTTCTTTTGGTATGCGTATGTTGTATTTTATGTTGTTTACTGGTTTGTTCAATGGTTGGGGATTTTATTTTTGGGGGATATCCAAAACAAAACCATCGAAAAAAATTATCATAACATTCGCAATGCTCACAATATGTAATATGATTGGTATATATTGTGGTTATTTATTGATGAAATTTCCGATACAAATGGTTGGGTATACCGTAAGCAATATGATAATACTATACAGTGTGTGTTGTGTGATTGTGGGTATGGTTGCACTTGTTTTATGCAAAATATCCACAAAACAATGGAAAAGTATTGTTGTGCTTACCATGGGCTTGTTATGTACTTATGGTGTATTTCATTCTGATATGATAAGCATGAATATCATTACCATATTGGATTTGTCTATGATGTTAAAAAATGCAGGCATGATGCTGGCAATGACATATGTTATGGCGGTGGTTTCGTTATGTTAAAAAAAGATATTTGGACATTATGTTTGTTACATTTGCTGACAAAACAAGATTGTTATGGGTATGATTTGTTGCGGCAATTACACAATTTGTTTATGGGGACACAAGAAAGTGTGTTGTATGCGTTATTGCGTGATTTATGCAAAGCAGGTTTGACAAAAACATATTTGCAAGAAAGCCCAAATGGGCCAGCACGCAAATATTATCAAATCACAGACGCAGGCAAAGAACGTTTGCAAGAATTGATGGAGCAATGGCAACAGTTGAAAAATGCATTGTTGGAAATTGGGATTGATTAACAAATGGGGCAGCATACAAAAATGTATTCTGCCCTTTATAGTTCACCAAAATGTTCCCATACAATTTGATTGCATTGTTTGGCAATTTCTGAAAAATGACAGGACAAATCCAGCGTTTTGACACTGATTTGATTGCCACCCATATGATACACATAATCTGGTTGTATTGGTGCATCGGTTTTGGCATACAAAAGCATACCTGATACAATATGCTGTGGTGCGATAGCAGCTTTATTTTTAACATATGCAAATATTTGATATAAGTTATGAGAATGTATTTTGTGTGTGTCAAATCTGGTTTGCATATTTTGTGCATAGTATTTTGTATCAATGATAAGATACTGATTTTGATAACAAAGCATGATATCTGATTGCATTGTGGGCAACATATCGGAAAAGCCATCATCTACTTGCCATTGGATTTGTGATGATGTGACTTTCAGCTGTGGAAATTCTTGTTGATAATAAGAAAAAACAAATTTTTCATATAAACGATGCATTTGTTGTGTATCAAAAAAATCCATAAATGTCATATGCCCATTTGCATTTGTTTGCAAAAGTCCTTTTACCACAAGATAGCAAATAGATAAAAGCATACGATATGTTTGGTTGTGGCGAGGGTATGCCGTATGCCAATGGATATGGCGTATATCAAGCGTGTCCACATTTTGAAAATATACCAGATATTTTCGCAATGCTTTTTTTCTGGCATTTGTGATATTTGCTTTTAACAAAAGCAGCATGGTAGATTTCAAAATACGATTTGGATATGTATTGATAGAAAAATCATCATATACACATACCAGTTGTTTTTTGGGTATGCTTTGTGTCTGAAAAGAAGCGGTTGTATCAATTTTGCCCCGCAAAACAGAAAGCGGTTGTTGTTGTGTGTGATATGTTTGATACAATCCTTTTTTCAACTGTGTGGAAATACCTGTGAGCAATATGGCAGTACAAAGCTCTGCGGTATTGTGAAAGGCTTCTGTTGCCATTTTTTTATATTCTTTTGTTTGCAATATCCGAAAGGCATATGCAAGCATATAATAAATATTTTGAATGGGTATCATGATATAGCACTCCGTAAACAGTGACTCCAATGGGCGACTTTTTCTGGTTCATCAAACCAGTATTCCTTCAACAATGGAATACATTCATATTCCACAAACGCAGACAAAAATGCAGCATCGATTGGTTGCTCTGTGCAAAAGTAGCTATGCCCAATCAAAAACCCCTCGCCCAATGTGTCATCATTTTGAATGGCAACATTTAAGTTTTGTATACAATGTATCAGTTTGTCAAATGTTGCATTTTTGATATTTTGCTGATATTTTTGAAAACCATCAGAAGCAAAAGCAGGTTCTAATGTAAAAAATGCAAATCTTCTACGCAATGCATAATCCAATATTGCCAAACTGCGGTCACTGGTGTTCATAGTACCAATGATATAGACATTTTCAGGGATAGAAAAATCTTCGCCTGTGTACATCAATGACAAAGACATACCCCTTTTATCATTTTCCAGTAACAAAAACAATTCACCAAATATTTTGCTCAAATTGCCACGATTGATTTCGTCAATGATGAAAAAATATGTATTTGTGCAATCTTTTTCTGCGATTTTACAAAAATCATAAAATGCACCTGTTTTTAGTGCAAATCCTGTGTCTGTGGGGCGAAATCCCATCATAAAATCCTCATAGGAATAATTTTGATGAAATTGTATCATTTTGATACGGTTGGTATCTTTTTTGCCCATCATGGCATACGCCAAACGTGTTGCAACAAATGTTTTTCCAACACCAGCAGCACCTTGTAATATGATATTTTTTTTGCTGTTTAAGATATGTAGCAATGCATACAATTTTTGTTCCGATAAATAGACTTCTTTGCAAAAATCTTGTTTTGTGTATTGGTTTTTATTTTTTTTGAAACCATATACGGGTTTTTTGATGTTATTTTTTGGCAGTATTTGTAATGTATGATGTTGTGTTGTTTTTTGCGGTTTGTTTGTGGCAAGCAACGCATGATAAGATAATTCTGCAAAAGAATGATAATCATAATATTGATTTTGCATCATATCTAAACTCAAGTCACAAATCCATAAATATTGTTCGCCAGAGGGGATTTGTTTGAAACCATCTATGGCAGCAACAAAATTTTGAGGCATATTTTTCAAATGGCATAAAAAATTTCTGTTTCGGGCATCCAAAGGAATAAAACATTTTGGGCGTATCCAATAAAGCCCCATTGTGATATTCCATTTTACGCCTTTTTGTTTGATGACAATGTCAAACCATTTTGCAATCTCTGCTTTGTTTTTTTCTGTGGGATTGTCTGCATATTGCACTGCGGCAGAAAATGTATGCCACAAGCAATCAATATCATGCTCGCCTCTTTCATCCATAAAAGAGTAGAATGTTGCCTTTTGATTGTTCAGTACAGGAACACCATCAAAATGATGCGGGACTTTTGCCGCAATATCAAACAATTTTGCAATTTGTTCTAAAATGGCAATACGGTTTGCATTTGTAATGCCTTTATTAAACAAACCAAATATGGTAAATGGGTCAATATCCTGTAATAGTATATCTTTTTCTAATGTGGGGGTTTTGATATGTAAATTTTTAAAAATAGATAATATTTTTTCAATCAACTGACTGCGATTGTTTTTATA
>JAHHTV010000109.1 GCA_020024395.1 Anaerotignum sp.
GGATTGTGGCTGGTGGCGGTCATGCAATCATTGCAGATTTGAATTTGGAAGCAGCACAACAATTGGTTACAGAATTAGAAAATGGTTCTGTTTCAGCTTATCGTATGGATATGGCAGATAGTGAAAATATTCGAGCGGTAATACAAAATATTATCAATGATTTTGGACAAGTGCATGGATTGATAAACAATGCAGGTATTGTAAGTACAAAAAAATTTGAAGAATTATCACAAGCAGAATGGGATAAAGTGATTGCAGTTAATTTAACAGGCGTTTATGTGGCAATTCATGCAATTTTCCCACATATGAAACAATATGGCTATGGCAGAATTGTCAATGTAGCATCAGTGGCAGCAAAAAGAGGCGGTGGGCTTTTAGGGACTTGTGCATATGCAGCATCAAAAGCAGGTGTTATTGGATTGACAAAGGCAGTAGCAAGAGAAGGTGCAGCATATGGTATTGCTTGTAATGGTGTTTGTCCAAGTTTGACATCCACACCGATGACAGCACATATGGGGGATGAAAAAATGAAACAAATTATTGCAACCATTCCTTTGGGGAGAGCTGCTAGACCAGAAGAAATTGCAAATATGATTTTATTTTATGTTTCGGATTTATCCAGTTTTGCAACAGGAGAAATCAGCGATGTGGATGGTGGCGTAACAATGGATGGTTGATGACAAAAAGTACTGCATATGATTGCAGTGCTTTTTTATAGGAGGGATTTATCAATGGAACAATTTTGTGTGACACTCACAGCGAATACAGGCTTGCTGTTACAATATGGAGATACAAAAATATTATTGGATAGCATTTATGGTACACAAGGCCATCAGTTTAGCAATTTACCATGTCATATTTGGGAGGATATACAACAAGGTATACCACCATTTGACCATATTTCTTACTTACTGTTTTCACATGACCACCCAGACCATTTTTGTGCAAATAGAACAAATATATATTTACAAAAACAACAAATCAAAGGGTTGTTATTGGCTGATTTTGTTTCTATGACAGATGAAAACAAAGCATTACTTGCACAGATTAAAAAACAAAATATACCTTGTATATTGTTGCAAAAAGAAAATGTGAAACAAATACGATATTCTTTGGAAAAAGATATACAATGCAAAGTCTATGCGATGCAACATCAAGGGAAGATATATGAAAATGTACCACATTTTTGTTTTTTGTTGACCATTGCTGGAAAACGTTTTTTGTTTACAGCAGATGTAGATTTCGTGAAAGAAGATTTTTCTATTTTTGCTGATATGGATTTGTCAGCAATGTTTGTCAATCCATTATTTTTGCATAGCAAAGAGGGGCAAGCGATACTTACAGATATTTGTAAACCAAAACAAGTGGTTGTGTATCATATTCCATTTTTGGCAGACGATATGCTACATATGCGTCGTATGGTGCAAAGGCATATACAAAATCATCATATATTGGCGTTGACAGAACCAATGGAAACAATTTTGTGGCATGTAGACAAGCAATGTTTTGTAAAAAGTACATAAATATTGTATTTGTGATAAATGATGATATTACATAAATATAGAAAATACTATTGACAAATAGTATAGTGAATGTTAGATTAAAATTAAAAAATACAAAAAAATAAAAAATGAATTCAAAAAATAAAGGGGTGAGAATTTTGAAAATTCAAGAAGTGGCAGAGGGTACACTCAAACGTGTAATTGCAGTGCGGCTGCAACCTGGCGATGATGTTTTGCTTTCATTGGAACAATTATGTAAAGAAAGAAATTTGAAAAATGGTGTTATATTGAGTGCAATTGGCAGCTTGCAAGGTGCAGCATTTTTTAATCCTGTGGAATTACCAGATAAAAAAGCGGGCTATGGATATAGTGAACCGATTACTTTGACAGGGCCAATTGAATTGACAAATGCAACAGGCTTGATTTGTCATGATGATAATGGTGAAATTTTGCTTCATGTGCATATTTCATTGAGCGACCGTTATGGGAATGGGCATGGGGGACATTTGATAGAAGGAAATAAAGTTTTATTGACAGTAGATATGGTGTTGGGAGAATTAGAGGGCATTGATATGGGCAGAAGATATGATGAAGAATTGGAAGTGCCACTATTTGCTCCAAAACAGATGACAGATGATAAATAAAATAGCAGAAAGGTGTGAAGAATTGTGCTTACAAAAAAATATCCAAAAGAAATGTGTATGGAATTTTACGAAACAATGGTACGTATTCGTGCATTTGAAATGAAAGCAGCAGAATGTTTTACAAAAGGAATGTTGGCAGGTAATATTCATTTGTGTATCGGACAAGAAGCCGTAGCAGTAGGTGGCTGTAAAGCATTAGAAAAAGAAGATTATATGACTTCTACACATAGAGGACATGGACATTGTATTGCAAAGGGTGCAGACCTCGATAAAATGTTAGCAGAGCTGTTTGGCAAAAAATCTGGATATTGCAAAGGCAAAGGCGGTTCTATGCATATTGCTGATGTGACAGGTTTGCATAGCTTGGGTGCAAATGGTATTGTAGGTGCGGGTATTCCCATTGCAGCAGGTTCTGCGTTGGCTTCCAAAATTTATGGTGATAGCCATGTGACATTGTGTTTCTTTGGGGACAGTGCATCCAACCAAGGAACATTTCATGAAGCAGTGAATATGGCAGCAGCTTGGAAATTGCCTGTGGTATTCCTTTGTGAAAACAATCAATATGGCGTTTCTGTGAATATCCATAGTGTCACAAACACAGATACCATTTCTGTGCGTGCAAAAGCATATGATATTCCTGGAAAAACCGTAGATGGAAATGACCCTTTTGTAGTATATGAAGCAGTGAAAGAAGCTGTGGATTATGCAAGAGCAGGGAATGGCCCTTCTATTGTAGAATGTATGACATTCCGCCATCAAGGACATTATTGCGGTGACCCTGCAAATTATCGTCCAGATACATATATGGAACAAGCACACGAAAAAGATGCCATTGCCAATCTTAGAAAACGTTTGTTAGATGAAGGTATTGCAACACAAGAAGCGTTGGAAACAATAGAAAGTAATGTACAACAAGAATTAGAACAAGCATATACATTTGCACAAAATGATGCTTATCCAGATGTTATGGAAGCAACTACAGATGTTTATGTATCCGATAATGAAAGGAGTGTTGCAAGATGAGCAAAAAAATCAGCATCAGCAAAGCAATCGGTGAAGCTTTGCATGAAGAAATGACAAGAGATGAAAAAGTGATTATATTAGGCGAAGATATGGGGAAAATGGGAAATGTGTTTGGTATTACCGTTGGTTTCCAAGAAGAATTTGGTGCACATCGTGTGTATGATACACCAATTTCTGAATCTGGTTTTTGTGGTATGGCTGTTGGTGCAGCGATGCGTGGTATTCGTCCAGTGGTAGAGTTAATGTATGATGACTTTATTACAGTTGCAGCAGACCCTATATTAAACCAAGCCGCAAAAATGCGTTATATGACAGGTGGTCAAGCAACAGTACCAATGGTATTGCGTTTACCAATGGGGGCAGGTAGAAGAAATGCAGGACAACATTCTCAATGCTTGGAAAATATATTTTGTCATACACCTGGTTTGAAAGTGATTGCACCTTCTTCTGCAAAAGATGCAAAAGGACTTTTGAAATCTGCCATTCGTGATGATGACCCTGTGATTTGTATGGAACATAAATTGCTGTATGCAAAAAAAGAAGAAATTCCAGAAGGAGAATATACCATTCCACTTGGTGTAGCAGATGTGAAACGAGAAGGCAGTGACATCACAATTATTACATGGAGCAGAGAAGTTTATTTTGCATTGGAAGCAGCAGAAGAATTGCAAAAAGAAGGTATTTTTGCAGAAATACTGGATTTAAGGACATTGGTTCCTTTGGATTGGGATGCGATTGTAAAATCGGTATCCAAAACACATCATGTGCTTGTGGTTTCAGAAGAAGCAAAACGTGGCAGTTATGCAGGGGAAATTTCTGCACAGATTGCAGAAGATTTATTTGATGAATTAGATGCACCTGTAGAACGTGTTTGTGGGCTGAATATTGTTTCACCGTTTAGTCCAACATTGGAAGACCAAAATTTCCCACATCCAAAAGATATTGTGAGAGCAGTCAAACGAATTTTGAATAGATAAGGAGGGGAAAAACATGGCATTTGCAATAAAAATGCCCCAGTTGGGGTTGACAATGGAAGAAGGAACAGTTGCAAAATGGTTGAAACAAGAGGGCGACAACGTAAAAAAAGGTGAAGTTCTTTTGGAAATTACAACGGATAAATTGACCAGTGAAATTGAAAGCGAAACAGATGGTGTTTTGCTCAAAATTGTAGCAGAAGAAGGACAAGATGTACCAGTCAAAGCAGTGTTGGGGTATATTGGTGAAGCAGGCGAAAGCGTTACTTGTGAAACGGAAGAACCAAGAAAACAAGAAGCACAACCTGTTGTGGAAACTGTGTCTAATAACGTACAGACAACTGTACAAAATGGTGAGAGAATTCGTATTTCCCCTCTGGCGAGAAAAACAGCACAGAAAATGGGAATAGAAATCAAAAATATAAAAGGTAGTGGGCCAGCAGGTCGTATTATACAAAAAGATGTATTACAAGTAGCACAACAGGCAAAAACAGAAACAAAAGAAATCACAGCACCTGTTGCCGTAACATCACAAACAAGTGGCGAAGTTGCATGGATGGATGGTGACGAAGTGGTGAAACTGATGGGCATGCGTAAAGTAGTTGCAGAAAGAATGGCAAAATCCGTCAGAGAAAATCCGACAGTCACACAAAATGTGAAAGTTGATGTCACAAATTTGGTAAAATTCCGCAAACAAATCAATGAAAAAACAGAACAGAAATTTTCTATCAACGATTTTGTGTTAAAAGCCGTTGCAAAGGCATTGCGTGAAAACAAACATATATTGGTGAGTATTGATGGTGATAAAATCATCAAACATGCACATGTTAATTTGGGTATGGCAGTGGCTTTGGATGATGGCTTGATTGTGCCTGTTATTCGAGATGCAGACAGATTAAGCTTAAGTCAACTGGCAGATAATGCAAAAGATTTGGCAATCAGAGCAAGACAAAATCAACTTTCTATGGAAGAATACAATGGGTCTACATTTACAATATCCAATTTGGGTATGTTTGGTGTAGAAACATTCAATCCCATTATCAATCAACCAAGCTCTGGCATTTTAGGAATTTGTGCAATACAGGATGAATTGGCAATGGATGATGATGGAAATATATACAAAAAACAAGTCATGCGGATATCCTTTACATTTGACCATCGTTTGATTGATGGTGCAACCGCAGCAAAATTTGAATTAGCTGTCAAAGCATTGTTGGAAGAACCAATGCAGATATTGTTATAATATTTTG
>JAHHTV010000011.1 GCA_020024395.1 Anaerotignum sp.
GTATATGGTTTTTTAAATATTTTATTGAAGTTGATAGATGAAGAAAATCCCGATTATTTGGCAGTGGCATTTGATTTGCATGCACCCACATTTCGCCATGAGGCTTTTACAGAATATAAAGGCAATCGAAAATCTATGCCTGACGAATTAAGAGAGCAAATGCCTTTGCTAAAAGAGGTATTGCGTGCAATGGGCATTATATTATATGAACAAGAAGGCTTTGAAGCAGATGATATATTGGGCAGTTTGTCAAAACAGGCAGAACAAAAAGGGATATTGCCCGTTGTGGTTTCGGGTGACAGAGATTTGTTACAGTTAGCAAGCGATACATTGAAAGTGCGTATTCCCAAAACAAAAGGTGGACGCACAGAAACAGAAGATTATTATGCAAAAGATGTCATAGAAGCATATGGTGTGACACCCACAGAGTTTATTGATGTCAAAGCGTTGATGGGGGATAGTTCTGATAATATTCCAGGTGTGCCGAGCATTGGCGAAAAAACAGCCGTGAAAATCATACAACAATATCACGATTTGGAAACTGCTATTGCACATGCATCAGAAGTCAAACCAAAAAAAGCAGCTGAAAACTTGGAAAAATTTCAGGAACAAGCTAGAATGAGTAAATATTTGGCAACCATTGTACGGGATATGGATTTGCAAATGGATATGGCACAAATGGGTGCAAAAGCATTGTTTACACCAGAAGCATATACACTCATCAAAAAGCTGGAATTCAAAAGCTTGTTTGCAAGATTTGAGCAAAATACAGTGCAAGAAACAAAAAAACAAGAGAATATATATCATTATATTGATACAGAAGCAGAGGCAAAAACATTTTTCCAAAATATCGAAAAAAAAGAAACGGCATATGTGTTGTTACTTGATGATGGCGTTTGGAAGGGAATGGCAATTTGTCAAAAAGCAGGTGAGAGTACATTTTTGGAAATTACAGAAAAATTGCTCCCTGAAAAATTGGCAGAATACGCAAAGCCATTTTTACAGTCAGAAGATTATCAAATCATTGGACATGATGTGAAACGTGATATTCGTGTATTGCGTTATTTTGGTGTGGAAAAAATCAATGCAACATTTGATACCATATTGGCAGCATATCTGCTAAATGCAACAAATGAAACATATGCATATGATGATTTGGCAAGAGATTTTTTGGCAGAAATATACCCCTCTACGGAGCAGGTATTGGGCAAAGGCAGAACAAAACGGCCTGTAGAAAGTTTGCCATTGGATGAGCGTTTGCCATTTGTTGCTGCACAGGCAGAAATTATGTATCGTGCAAAACAAGTGTTGTTGCAAGAATTGGAAAAAAACGAGCAAAAAGATTTGTTTTTTGATATGGAAATGCCTTTGTTGTATGTGCTGGCAGACATGGAAGCATATGGCATAAAAGTAGATAGAGATGGGCTGATTGCATACCAAAAACAGTTGGAAAAAAGCATTGATGGTATTACAAAAGAAATTTATGAACTGTCAGGAGAAGTGTTTAACTTAAATTCTCCAAAACAGTTGGGCGTCATATTGTTTGAAAAAATGGAACTACCTGGTGGCAAAAAAACAAAAACAGGATATTCTACAGCTGCGGATGTATTGGAAAAATTGAAAAATGAACATCCGATTGTGGATAAAATATTGTATTACAGACAGTTGGCAAAGCTGAAAAGTACATATGCAGATGGTTTGCTTTCTGTGATGGATGAAAAAACAGACAAAATATATTCTACATTCAATCAAACGATTACCGCAACAGGGCGTATTAGCTCGACAGAACCAAATTTACAAAATATTCCCATTCGTTTGGCATTTGGAAGAGAATTGCGGCGGGTATTTATTCCAACATCAGAAGAATATTGCTTTTTAGATGCCGATTATTCACAAATAGAATTGCGTATACTGGCACATATGGCAGGAGATGAAACACTGATTGAAGCATTCAAACAAAAACAAGATATTCACCGTTTGACAGCATCACAAGTGTTCCATGTACCGTTTGATGAAGTGACAGAATTGCAAAGAAGAAATGCAAAAGCAGTCAATTTCGGCATTGTATATGGTATTGGTGCATTTAGTTTGAGCCAAGATTTGGAAATTAGCAGAAAAGAAGCAGAAGAATATATACAGGCGTATTTTACAAAATATCCAAAAATAAAAGATTATTTACAAAATATGGTAAATTGTGCCACAGAAAAAGGCTATGCAGAAACCATTTGTCATAGACGACGTGCTATGCCAGAATTGCAAAGTGGCAATTTTATGCAGCGTTCTTTTGGGGAGCGTGTGGCAATGAATATGCCGATACAAGGTAGTGCAGCAGATATTATCAAAATTGCAATGATAAAAGTACATCATGCGTTACAAGCTGGTGGGTATCGTTCTCGTTTGGTGTTGCAAGTGCATGATGAATTGTTGATTGAAACGCACAAAGAGGAATTGGAACAAGTCAAACAAATTTTGAAAGAAAATATGGAACAAGCCATTGCTTTGACTGTGCCTTTGGATGTGGATGTACACGAAGGGAAAAACTGGTTGGAAGCAAAATAAAAGAGGGATACGATATGAAAGTCATTGGATTGACAGGTGGTACAGGCAGCGGAAAAAGCGTTGTCAGTGGTCTGTTGGAAAAAGCAGGTGCTGTGATTGTGGATGCAGATAAAATCAGCAGAGAGATTATGGAAATCGGAAAACCTGCATATCAAGAAATTGTGTGTTATTTTGGTGATGGTATTTTACAACAAGATGGTTGCATATTTCGTAAAAAATTGGGTGAAATTGTGTTCCAAGATGCCGAAAAATTAGCTTTTTTAAACAAATGCACGCACAAATATATTGCACAGGAAATGGAAAAACAAATTGCACACGCAAAAGCAGAAAATCAAGCAATTTGCATTGTATTAGATGCCCCATTGCTTTTTGAAGCAGGATTGGAAAAAATTTGTGATGCAGTTTGGGTGGTGTATGCGGCAGAAAATGTACGAGTATCACGTATCATGCAGCGTGATGGCATTTCGGAAGAATTGGCAAAAGCAAGAATTGCAAACCAAAAAACTTGGGCAGAATATCAGTCATTATCAGATTTGGTATTGGACAATAGCCAAGATACCACACATTTACAAAAACAAGTGGAAAAAGCACTACAAACAATATAAAATGTTAAGGTGAATGGAAAATGAGATGGCAATTTTTGAAACGATGGATAACATGGATTTTTGTATTGAGTGTTGCTGGTGCAATCGGGTATTTTTTGATATTGCCAAAAATTTTGCCTTTGAGCTGTAAAAGTTATGTGGAAAAATATGCAGAACAATATCATGTGGAAAAATCGTTGGTGTATGCAGTGATATTTTGTGAAAGCGGTTTTGACCCAAATGCAGTTTCTTCGGCAGAGGCAAGAGGTTTGATGCAAATTACAGATGATACAGCAATATGGGCAGCAAGACAAATAGATGGTTTGGACACAGAAACATTGGAAATTACAGACCCAGAAACCAATATACAAATTGGTTGTTGGTATTTGGGTTGGTTGCTTGAAAAATTTGATGGAAATACACAGACTTCTTTGGCTGGGTATAATGCGGGACACAACAAAGTTGCAACTTGGTTGGCTGATGAGGAAAAAAGCAAAGATGGGTTGACATTAGATGAAATTCCTTATGCAGAAACAGATAATTATGTCAAAAAAGTGGTGTTGATACAAAAATTATATCAGTGGCTATACCGTATATAAAGGAGGTGGCATATGAAAAAGAAAATATGGATTTGTTTGACTGCCACCATACTTACGGTGAGTATTTTTGCAGGATGTGGTACAGAAGCAGAAGAAAACACAGGTTTTTCTGTCACAACAGGACATGATGTACAAATCAAACAACCCAAAGAGGAAATTACATTGTCTATGCATATTCCAGAAACATTAAACCCTTTGTATAATCGAGATGCTTCGGTAGATAGTATATTGAAACTGGTATATCTGCCACTGATTGCACAAGATACAAACAGCAAACCAAAACAAAGCGTTGCAAAAAACTGGGTGGTTTCGGAAGATGGTATGATGGCATCTTTGCAGTTGCAAGAAGGATTGGTTTGGCAAAATGGAAATGCTGTGACGGCAGATGATGTGGTGTTTTCATTCAATGTGATACAAAATTCAGCAGAAGATGCAGTATATCGTCATGTGACAGATTATGTGGCTGCTTGTACAAAAACAGGGGAATATAGCGTGAATGTGCGGTTTCGGAAACCGTTTAGCGGCAATTTGTCTGCGTTATATTTTCCAGTGATTTCTGCACAATATTATAAAGGACAAACAGATATTGGTAATGATGTAAATATGAAACCAATGGGAAATGGTCCATATCAAATGCAAAATTATACGATGGCTTCTGCTATGACATTGGTGCCAAATCAAAGTTATAAAGATGGTGTTGCAAATATTCCAAAAATTACTGTTAAAATTACAGGCAATGACGAAACAGATGCATACTCTTTCAGTCAAGGCATATTAGATGTTATGGTGGCAGATGCAACAGATGCAGGCAAATATATGGCAGAAAATGAAAGTTTGAAAAGCTATCCTTTTGATAGTGGCGTATATGATTTTATCGGTTTTCATTTTGGAAATGCCATTTTTCAGGAAAAACCTGTCAGACAGGCAGTGGCATATGTTGTGCCAAAAGACTATATTTATGAAAGTGTGTATTTGCAATATGCAAATATGACAAATAGCCCTGTCAGCCCAACATCTTGGTTATATGAGGAGAATGTGGCACCTTATCATTACGACCCAGCTATGGCAGCAACGATATTGAAAAATGCAGGTTGGAAAGATATAGACAACAATAAAATACCAGAAAAAATGACGGAAAAAGGTGTTGTTTTGGAATTACAGGCAACCATATTGGTCAATGAAGAAAATACCGCAAGAATGCAAATTGCTTCCAAACTGGCAGAAGAATTGAAAGCATTGGGATTTTCCATTACCATAGATGCACAGCCATATGATGTGTATGCACAAAAGTTTGCAGCAGGGAAATATGATATAGTTGTGGGCAGTTGGAGAATGTCAGAAGTACCAGATTTGGCAGCATTTTTTGGCACAAATGGGATGTATAACTATATACAATATCATGATGAAAATATGGATGCATTGTTGTATGCGGCAAATCATGCAGTGACAGAAGGTCAAACATTGTTGGCATACAGCAATTTACAGAAAAAATTTGCAGAAGAATTGCCATATATCAGCATTGCATATCGACAAGATATTTTGTTGACTTCCGAAGATATTGCAGGAGAAATTACGCCAAATCGTATCAATCCATATGAAGGCATTGTAAATTGGACAATCGAAAAAGACAAAAAACCGTAAAAGGGGGATTTTTATGTCGGAATTTAGAAGAAATCCTTTTACAGGAGAATGGACACTATATGCGGAAAACAGAAAAAATAAACCCTATGACTTTCAGTGGTTACGCCCCATAAAAAAAGATGGAAAAAATTGCCCTTTTTGTCCCAATCATGAAGATTGGACAACACCGCCTGTGTATCAAGATGGTGAAGATGGAGCATGGAATATTCGTGTTTTTCCAAATATGTATCCTGCTGTGAATATGGAAGGGCAAGAACATTTGGTGGATGATTTTTATGAGCAAAAGATGGGAACTGGTCGTCATGAAGTGCTTGTGGATACAGCAATGCATGAGCAAACCATTGATATGTTTTCGTTTTCCCATTTGCAAAATGTACTGCAAGTGCTACAAATGCGGTATTTGGATATTCGCAAAGAAACACAAACGGCATATGTACAGGTATTCAAAAATTGTGGCGCACAAGCAGGCATGAGCATACAACATTCTCACTGGCAGTTATTGGGTATGCCCATTGTGCCAGAGCGTATACGCAAAATGATATTGCTTGGCATGGGCAAAGGTTGTCATTTTTGTGACATGATTGCACATGAACAAAATGTGAAAAAACGCATTGCCGCAGAAAATGATAGTTTTATTGCAATTACACCTTATGCATCCAGATACCCTTATGAAATTTGGATATTTCCCAAAATACATCAAAAAAATTTTGGTACATTATCAGAAACAGAAATGGAAAAATTGACGGCAATATTACATGATTTGTTGCCAAAAGTAGCAATGTTGCGGCAAGATGTTGGGTATAACATTTGTGTGATGGACGGCCCGAAAGATACCGATTTTCATTGGCATTTGCAAATATTACCACGTATTGGCGGTGCTGCTGGATTTGAAAATGCAACCGATTGTTTTATGAATATTGTACTTCCAGAACAAGCAGCATTGTATTATCAACAAAATATAAAAGACATAGAAAGGAAAGATAAAAAATGAAAAAAATAACATTATTGGGCGTTGGGGCTGTTGGCGGTGGTTTGCTTTGCAAAAATCCAAAAATGTTGGAAGAAATCAAAGTGGCAGTGACTGGCGCAAGAAAAGAGCGTATGCAAAAAGATGGCATTGTGGTAAATGATGTGCAGTATTTTCCACAAATTGCAGAAAAAGAACCACAAGATATCGTATTGGTTGCTGTAAAAAATACACAACTACAAGATGTGCTTGGCGAAATGCAACAGTATATGGGCGAAGATACAATCATTGTACCATTGATGAATGGAATTTCAGCGGTAGAAGTGTTGCAAGAAGCATTTCCAAATCAGGTGGTTGTGCCAACTGTGGTGTATGTGGATGCACAAAAGTATGGAAATCGTATCAAATGCAGTGAAAAATATATGATAGAAATTGGCGGTGTCAAAAAAGAAGTGTTGGAAACATTGCAAACATTGTTTACAGAGTGTGATGTGGTGTGCAAAATCAGAGAAGATATACAACGGTATCAATGGAAAAAATTTATGGCAAATATTGGTACAAATCAAGTTTCTGCAATCACTGGGGCAACATATGGCAATTTTATATCCATGCCAGAAGTAGCAGAAGCAGCAAAAGCAGCAATGGAAGAAGTGCTGGCTGTTGCTGTGGCAATGGGTATCAATTTGTTTGAAGAAGATGTGGATAATATTGTAAATAATTTCAAAAATTGGAATGAAAACGGCAAATCATCTATGTTGCAAGATGTGGAAGCAAACCGCATAACAGAAGTAGACGTTTTTGCAGGAAAACTGGTTGCATTGGGCAAAAGTTGTGGCGTAGCAACACCAATCAATCAAACATTATATTGGTTGTTGTGTGCAAAACAAAAAATATATACACAATCATAATCCATAAAAAAATCCCATTTATAAAATGGGATTTTTTTATTTTTGTTTTTCATGATAAGCAGCTTGTTGTAAGCGGCGTTTTCTGGCAGCTTTTCTTTTGGCACGTTTGCGTTCTTGTATTTGATACAACATATAACGATAAGCAAAATATGCAAACAAAAGCAAAAGTAATATACCAATTACCACAAGTGCAATGGTTTTGAACATATGACTGCGTTTTTGTGCAGACATTTTTGCCAATTCTTCTTTTGTGGTTTCTGCAACATCATCAGATGCCACTAAATTTGCATGTGTAATGGGTTTGCCATCATAAGTGAGTGTGAGTGTACCAAGTATATCGCCTTTTACAATGGGAACAGATACGGTGTCATTACAAGTGATGGTTTGTTGTATATCTGCAACACTGCTTTGTTTTGGAATGGCGACATATATATCTTGTTCCAATATGGCAGATATGGTTTGTTTTGTGCTTGTTTTGTTTTGTAATGTTTCGGTAACAGCAACATTTTGTTTGATGTCTGTGCGAGAAACGGCTTTGATTGTTTTGTAATTTTCAAATCCATAATCAAATAATGTTTTGGTATCAACATAATGTTGCGCCCCTGCACATTTTAGTACAACAACAATGAGTTCGGTATCACCTTTTTTTGCAAATGTGACTAATGTGTTTAATGCTTCATTTGTAAAACCTGTTTTACCACCCTTTGCCTCTGGGTAATAATAAAGTGAATGGTTGTTTAACATTTGGTGCTGTCCATGCAAATAACGGGTTTCTGATTGTTTATTGGTAGGGGGGATTTCAAAATATGTTTTTTCTACCAATTTGCGGTATGTGTCATGTGTTAACAGTTGTTTTGTAATCAAAGCCATATCATGTGCAGTGGTATAATGTTCTTTGTCAAAAAGCCCGTTGGCATTGACAAAATTTGTGTTTTGACACCCAAGTTCTTTTGCACGTGCTGTCATGTGTTTTGCAAAGGATTCTGTACTTCCGTCCACAAATTCTGCGATACCATTGGAACATTCGTTTGCAGATTGCAGTATAATGCCATACAACACTTGTTGGAGTGTGAGCGTTTCGCCTTCTTGTATGGCGATGTGTGAACTTCCTGGCTCTATGGTGTATATGGCATCATGTGAAAATGTGATGGTATCTGTCAGACTGATATTTTCAGCTTCCATTTTTTCAAGTGCAAGTAATATGGTCATCAGTTTTGTGATACTTGCAGGATATTGTTTGGTATCACTGTTTTTTTCATATAATATTTGTCCAGATGTTGCGTCCATCAATATGGCAGCTTCTGCGGTTAATTGCAGTTCGTCGGTTTGTGTGCTTTTTTGTGTTGTTTGTTCAGAAGAAATGGTTGCAAAAACTGTATTGGAAAACAACAAACACAATGCCAAAACAAAACTAAAAAATTTATATTTCATGACATACACCTACTATGATAATTTTTTATTTTATGTTACAATATAGTAATGTGAACATTAAAAAAGCAATTTGACATTGCTTGTATCAGTATACCAGAAAATAAAAAAAATGAAAAATATTTTTTTGTGACAAATTTTGATAATACAAAGGTATGATGCAGATGAAACAAGAAAGAATAAAAGTGACATTGTTTGTGCTGTGTGTGTTATTGTGCGGTGTGATTTACAGCAAGCTGTATGAAAGTGGTACACTGGAAATGAAAGAAGAAATACCACAAAATAACAATGAACCCAAAACAGAACAAACCACAAATTTTATCAACATCAATATTGCACAAAAAGAAGAATTGATGCTTTTAGATGGTGTGGGTGAAAAAACAGCAGAACGTATCATTGCATATAGACAAGAACAAGGTATGTTTGAAAATATTGCAGATATTCAAAATGTAAAAGGCATTGGAGAAAAGACTTTTGCAGAAATTGCCCCATATATTACAGTAAATTAGGAGGAAAACAATATGGCGTATCGTATTTTGGTTGTAGATGATGAAAAATTGATTGTGAAAGGCATTAAATTTTCATTGGAGCAAGATGGTATGGAGGTTACCGCAGCTTATGATGGTGAAGAAGCGTTAGAAAATATACAGCAGGATAAATTTGATTTGGTTGTGTTAGATGTAATGTTGCCAAAAATGGACGGTTTACAAGTTTGCCAGCAAGTGCGTGAATTTTCTCAAATTCCCATTATTATGGTGACAGCAAAAGGCGAAGATATGGACAAAATCATGGGTTTGGAATATGGTGCAGATGACTATATTACAAAGCCTTTTAATATTTTGGAATTAAAAGCACGTATCAAAGCGATATTGCGTCGCAGTGTCAGAAGAACCGCAGAACAACCAGAAGCAAAAAATACATTGAAAGCAAGAGATTTGGAATTGGCATTTGACAGCAGACGGGTGTTTATTAGTGGCAAAGAAGTCAATTTGACAGCAAAAGAATTTGATTTGTTAGAACTGTTGATGGAAAATCCAGGAAAAGTGTATAGCAGAGAAAAGTTGTTGGATACCGTTTGGGGCTATGATTATCCAGGAGATGTTAGAACCGTTGATGTACACGTGAGACGTTTGCGTGAAAAAATAGAAGAAAATCCAAGTGAGCCAAAATATATCTTTACAAAATGGGGAGTTGGTTACTATTTTAATTGATAGACAAAAAGCCCCATTTATCAGCTTGCGTTGGGTGCTACTTGTAACATATGTCATCATTGGCATATTGCCATTGTTGTTGATTTCCAATACATTGTTACATTCCATACAATCTTATTTTGTGGAAGAAAGAAAAAAGGAATTGTTAAGTGAGGCAAATGTGATTGCAGGACAGCTGGCATCATATGATTTTTTTGAAAATCACACAGAACAAGAAGAATTGCAAGAAATGATGCTGAATTTGGGGCAGGAAGAAGATTTTCGGATATTGGTATTAGATACATCAGCGATTGTAGTATATGATACAGGATATGAAGAAATCGGAAAAACATATTTGATACCAGAAGTATTGGAAGCCTTGGAAAACAAAGACGTTGCAAGAGAACAAAAAAATGGTGATGTGTATGCGGCAGCATCTGTTGTAGGAAAAGGAAATTTATACGATGGTGTGGTGTTGATTGCAGATTCTTTGCGAGATGTTTCCAATATAGTGGGAGATATTGCAAGCGAAGCGTATCTTTTGTTGGCAGTGGTTTTGGTGTTTGTGATTGTGATTATCATTATAATGTCAAAGTTGTTTACAGAGCCTCTGAAACGTATGATAAAAGTCATTCAAAAAATGGCAGAAGGGCATTTGGAACAACGCTTAGAAATCAATAACCCAACCCATAATGAAATTGTGGATTTGGCGTTGTCTTGTAACCATATGGCAGACCAGTTGGAAAAAGTGGAGTCCAGTAGACAACAGTTTGTGTCGAATGTTTCACATGAATTGAAGACACCATTAAGCTCTATCAAAGTGTTGAGTGAGTCCATACTATTACAAGAAGATGTCCCCAAAGAAATGTATGTGGAATTTTTGCACGACATCAATTCAGAAGTGGACAGAATGTCTGCCATTATAAATGATTTGCTAACACTCGTAAAATTAGACCAAAAAGAAATACCACTCAATTTTGCAGAAATAGATATGAACCAAATGATGGAAGATATCATCAAACGATTATCTCCTTTGGCAAATGTAAAACAGATTGCTGTACAATATACAAAAGAAAAAGATGTGTCAGCAGAAATTGACGAAATGAAAATGATTTTAGCAATATCCAATTTGGTGGATAATGCCATTAAATATACACCAGAAGAAGGTTCTGTGGCTGTGACACTGGACGCAGACCATCAAAACGCATTCATCACAGTGACAGATACTGGCATTGGGATACCAGAAGAAGAAGTGGGACGTATTTTTGAACGTTTTTATCGTGTGGATAAAACAAGAGATAGAGAAACAGGTGGAACAGGTTTGGGACTTTCCATCACATATGCAACAATTATGATGCATAATGGCAGTATTAAAGTAAATAGCAAAGAGGAAGAAGGTACTAGCATACAAGTCAGAATTCCTTTACACCACAACACTTGATAGAAAATATCAATCTGTTGCAAAAGAAAGGACTGTTGTATATATGAAAAAAAGCAGACTGCTTTTGAATATTGTAATGGTTGTGATTATTTGCATTGTAGCAATCCCGATATTGCTTTTGGTGGGGAGCAAATGGAAACACAATACAGAAAATCAAGCAGAGATTTATTATTTGTCTGGCTCTGGTTATGCGTTGAAAGGCATTACAAAAACAATAGATGCGGACAAAAAAACAGAAAATATCATCATGGAATTGTTGCAGGAATTGAAACAACAACCTCAAAAAGAAGGTTTCTTTTCCACCATACCAGAAGAAGTTTCTTTTTTATCTGTCAATTTGCATGATAGAACAGCAGTGGTAGATGTTGCATCGTCTTATTTATCATTGACAAATGTACAAAGGGTGCTTGTGCGGTGTGCAGTTGTATGGACATTGACATCATTGGATTTTGTGGATAATGTGGAAATACAGGTAGAAGGGCATACATTGCAAACAAGTGCTGGTGAAGCGATTGGCTTGATGAATCGTGAAAATGTGCATATTGATGGTGAAATTTCAGCAGAAACGACAGAATATGCAATATTTAAGTTGTATTTTGCAAATGTAGAACATAATGCATTGATTGTGGAAGACCGTGTGGTTGAAGTCAATACCAACCAAGCAAAAGAAAAAACCATTGTGGAACAGTTGATTGCTGGGCCTTTAGAAAAAGGGTATTTTGCAACTGTGCCAATTGATACAAAAGTAAGAGATGTGACAACAACAAAAGATGGCATTTGTTATGTGAATTTGAGCCAAGACTTTTTGTCAAAATCGTCTGGTGAGCATAACAAAGAAGTGTTGATGGTATATTCGATTGTCAATTCGTTGTGTGCATTGGATACGGTGAATAAAGTACAATTTTTTGTAGAAGGTGAAAAAATAGAAGATGTAAAAGGTAATTTGGATTTTAGCAAACCGTTTACAGAAAAAGATGATATTGGTTCTATGTTGGAAGATAAGAGATGAAAAGAATAGCACTTTGGATTTTAATGTTCATGATTTGTGGCATATATAGCAGACTAGGCATATCTATGTGGGTATGTTTGGTCTGCTTTATTTTTTGTCTGGCATCAGTGTCATATTTTGTGATAAAAAATAAAAGCTATTGGTTTTTGCTTTTGTTGGTTGCTTTTTTGCTAGGGTTTGGTGTGGCTGATAAAAGTGCAACAAAAACATTTGTAGAAATGGCAGGCGGTGATGTTCCCATTACAGCAAGCGGTATCGTCACAAATGCAGAAAAAACAAAAAATGGATATTGGAAATGTGATGTTTTTGGAACGGTTACAGAAAATGAAAATAAAGCAATACATGAAAATCAAAAATTGCTTGCCATTATCAAATCTGATACACCGTTTAAAATGGGGGATTGTGTCATAATATCAGGTGATGCTTTGTCGTTTTCATATGCAGATATTTATGGTGGATATGATGAATGGTTGTATTTGACAGCAGATGGCTATACAGCAAAGATATTTCCTGACACATGGGAAAAGACAGGGCATGGAAAATTTTGGGGCATGGGAATCAAAAATGCCAATGAAGCTGTACAATCACTTTTAGAAAAGATATTGCCAGAAAAAGAAAGTGGCATTGCAAAAGCGATGTTGACAGGTGAAAGAGCAGATATTGAAAAAGAAACAGATGATTTGTATACAAAAGCAGGTGTGACACATATTTTATGCATTTCTGGTTTGCATATGTCGTTATTTGCACTTTATTTATCATACATATTACAAGATTTGTGCAAATGCAGCAAAAGAATAACTGCTTTGGTGACAATGGTGGTTTGTGTGGCATTTTTGATATTTAGCGGTTTGAAGCCATCCGCAATGCGTGCAGTAATTATGATTTGTGTAACATCATTGGGATATGTGGTATATCGCCGACATGATTGGCTAAATTCTTTGGCTTTGGCAGGCATTGTGATATTGTTGATACAGCCGTTGTATTTGTTTCAAGCAGGATTTCAGCTTTCTTTTGTGTCTGTGTTGGGGATTGATATTGCTACGCAGGTATTGCCAAAACCTAAAACATGGTATGAAAAAATGATAAATTTGGCTGGTGTTTCTTGTTTTGCGGTTGGTTTTGGATTGCCGATTGTGGCTTATCATTTTTATGAGGTGTCATTGGTGGGAATTTTGGCAAATATGGTGGTGTTGCCACTCAGTGGGATATTGTTGGGGTGTATTGTGTTATCTGTCATAGGCGGTTTTTTGTTTTTGCCGTTGGGGGTATTTTTGGCAGGTACAGTTTATTTTATATTGCAATTATTTGAAATGGTGTGTCATTTGGTGATACAAATACCATATGGTATTGTGACAATCGGACGTATGTCGTTATGGAGTATGGCAGCGTATTATTTGTTGTGGTATGGACTTTGTTTTTATCGTACTGTTTGGAAATATCGCTTGATGGTATTTGGCAGTACATTGATATTGCTGTATGGTATGTTGGGCAACCGTTTGATTTGGAAAGAAAATACCATTGCATTTTTAGATGTTGGGCAAGGAGATTGCACAGTCATTACAACATATGATAAAAAAGCGTTTGTGATAGATGGAGGCGGAAAATATGGGAAACCTTTTGGTGAAAATGTAGGTATGACGGTACTTGCGCCTTATATTGCCTCACAAGGTATTACTGATGTGGAAGCATTCTTTTTGACGCATTTGGATGCTGACCATAGCACAGGTATTTTAGAATTATTGGCAGAGGGCAAAGGAAAAGCTTTATATGTGTCAGATTATCCCGTTGTAGATACAGAAGCAGAAAAACAACGAAAAGAAATCGTGGAAAAAAACGGCGTTTCAGTATATACTATGCATAAGGGTAATGATTGTATGATGCAAAGTTTGGGTGTGTTGCGTTGTATGTATCCAATAAAGGATTTTTATTTTGATGAAAATTCTGAAAATGCAAGGTCTTTGGTGTTGCAATATGTATACGGTGATACTTCTGTGTTGTTGACAGGGGATATAGAAGCAATGCAAGAGGTGGCGTTGGCAAAACAAGACCTACATAGCGATATTTTGAAAGTGGCACACCACGGTTCTCATACATCATCTACACAAATATTTTTGGAAGCGGTATCCGCAGAATGTGGTATCATTTCTTGTGGCAGAAATAATTTATACAATCACCCACATACAGAAGTGATGGAACGTTTGGAAAATCAAAACATGGATATTTACAGAACAGATATATCCAAAAGCATTGTCATAAAAATTGATCCAAACGGTGGATATACCATACATACTGCGGCAGAAAGGAAACCGTATTATGAAACAATTAAAAGAACAATGGAAAAAACATGAATTTCAAAAATGCTATTTATTTTATGGGGCGGAAGCATATTTGATAAAACATTATGCAGAAATATTGCAAAAAGAACTATTGCCATCTGGTACAGAAGCAATGAATTTTGATGTTTTAGAAGAAAAAAAAGCAACAGCTGCTACCATTATGGACGCAGGCGAAACATTACCATTTTTTCATGATAAACGATTGCTTGTAATACAAAACAGTGATTTTTTTCGGAAAAATGGGAGAAAAGAAGAAGGCGAAAAACTACTGGATTTTATCAAAAATATTCCAGAAACAACTTGCATACTCTTTATAGAAGAAAAAGTGGAAAAAACAGCAAAACTCTATAAAGCTATAGCAAAAGTTGGGAAAGTGGTAGAATTTACACCATTGAAAGAAAATGAAATGGTGGCTTGGCTGAAAAAAATGTGCAAAACAGACGGTGTGGTGTTATCCAATCAAGCAGCATATTATTTGTTGCAAGTGACAGATAACCATATGGAAAATTTGGAACAGGAAGTCAAAAAACTGATTGCATACAAAGGGGGTACAGGAGAAATCGTAACACAAGATATTGATGCGGTTTGTTCTGTTTCGCTGGAAGCAAGGGTATTTGATTTGGTGCGTGCTATGGGCGAAAAAAATGCGGAAAAAGCAGTTGGTTTTTATCGTGATTTGCTGACGCTCAAAGAGTCCCCATATATGGTTTTGTCATTGATTGCCAGACAATTTCGTATGATATTAATAAGTGCTTTGTTGTTGCAACAAGGGGATACACAAGCCGATATTGCAGAAAAAATGAGTGTGCGTGATTTTGCTGTCAGAGAATATATCAAACAAAGCAAATATTTTACAAAAGAAACATTGGAAAAAGCATTGCAAGATTGTTTGTATACTGATATGCAAATCAAAAGTGGCAATATGCAAGAAGATTTGGTAGTGGAGTTGTTATTGATACAATATAGTAAATAAAAATGGAATAGGATTTGAGAATGATGGATATTTATGTAGATAATCTCGTAACAGTCAGAGAAAAAATATGGCATAGTGAAACATTTTTACCAGATAGCGTATTTAGTGATGAAACAGCATATTTTCGCAATCCCGTAGAGCCATGCAGTACAGATTTTGTGGAAATATTTTTACAAGCGGCAAAAAATAATGTAAAAAGAGCGTATTTATGCACAGAAGAAAAAACATTTTTGATGCGAAAAAAAGAAACTTTGGAAGCATTGGACAGATATAGCGTGTTGTTGCCGCCAACAGAAAAGCCAGTTAGATATTTTTTTGCATTAGAACATATCAATGGCATTTCTTATTATGGAAAAAATGGTATAACAGATATCATACCAGAAACACAATGGCAGTTTTGCATATTGCGTGATTTTATTACCCCAGATTGGGCAAAAGGTAGCGTGATGTATCAAATATATGTTGACCGTTTTTGTAATGGCAATTTGGATAATGATGTTCGTACAGGAGAATATTGCTATCTGAAAGAGGACGCTGTGGGGCAAAAAGATTGGTATGCACCCATTGTCAAAAATGATTTTTGTTGTTTTTATGGTGGAGATTTAGATGGTGTATTACAAAAGCTGGATTATTTGGCAGATTTGGGCGTGGAAGTGCTGTACTTAAACCCCATATTTGTATCACCTAGTAGCCACAAATATGACATACAAGATTATGAACACATTGACCCACATTTTGGAAGAATTGTAAAAGATGGAGCATTACCTTCTGAAAATATTTATCAGATTAGAACCACATCAAAAGAAAATTTAGAAGCAAGTGATGCATTGTTTGCAGAATTGGTGGAAAAGGCACATCAAAAAGGTATACGAATATTGATAGATGGTGTGTTTAATCATTGTGGGGCGTTTCATAAGTGGTTGGATAGAGAAAATCTGTATCAAAATGGTGCATTTCAAAATCCAAAAAGTCCATACCATGATTATTTTTATTGGCAGGAAGATGGTACTTATGAAGGTTGGTGGGGGTATGACAACCACCCAAAATTGAATGTGGACAAAAGCAAAAATTTGTATCAAACATTGTTGGATATTGGGAAAAAGTGGGTATCACCGCCTTATTGTGCAGATGGTTGGCGTTTAGATGTTGCGGCGGATTTGGCAAAAGCAGAAAGTACAAACCACCAATTTTGGAAAGATTTTCGCAGTGCGGTAAAAACAGCACAACAGGACGCATTGATATTGGCAGAACATTATGGCAATCCAGATGCTTGGTTACAAGGTGACCAATGGGATAGCATTATGAATTATGATGCATTTATGGAGCCGATAAGTTGGTTTTTTACAGGGATTTCTAAACATAGTACAGAATATAAACCAGAATTGTACAATGATACAAAAATATTTTGGCAAACGATGAAAGAAACAATGAAGAAATTGCCCATACAATCTAGTATGGTTGCTATGAACCAACTTTCCAATCATGACCATTCTCGTTTTTTGACACGCACCAATCAAAAAACAGGTAGATTGCATACAGATGGCGCAGAAATGGCAGAACAAGGTACACAAAAAGCAATACTAAGAGAAGCAGTTTTGTTTCAGATGACTTGGATGGGGGCAGCGACCATATATTATGGAGATGAGGCAGGTTTGGCAGGGTGGACTGATCCAGATAATCGCCGTACATATCCATGGGGGAATGAAGATATGGATTTGATTGCATATCATAAAGCATTGATTGCCATAAGAAAACATTCATCTGCATTGCGAATGGGTGCAACAAAGATATTTGATACACCACAAGGGGTGTTGGCGTATGGGCGTTTTGATGCAAAAGAAAAAATGCTTGTATTATGCAACAATACAAAAGAAAAAGTGAAAATCACATTGCCTGTTTGGGAAATGGGCATGGCATTACAAGCAGGTTTACAACTGCAAATTATGACAGATACAAAAGGGTTTTCTCAAAAACAACAAAGCATAGAAATTATAAATGGTATTGCTTGTTTTGCATTATCTCCACAAAGCGCAATGGTGTGGAAAGAGGTGTGAAAATGCAGGATTTGAACATATTGTTTGAAGATGATGATATACTGGTTGTGGTAAAGCCGCAAGGAGTACCCACACAGCCTGACAAAACAGGAGATATGGACATTTTGACACAATTACAACAAAAAACAGGGCATGAAATGGGGTTGTTGCATCGTTTGGATAGACCTGTGGGTGGTGTGATGGTATTTGCAAAAACAAAACAGGCAGAAACTACCATTGCAAAAGATATGCAGCAAGGAATATGGCAAAAATATTATATTGCTGTACTGTGTGGTAGTATCGCACAAAAAAGCGGTACTTGGGTAGACTATCTTTATAAAAATGCAAGAACCAATTTGTCTTGCTGTGTGTCAAAAGAGAAAAAAGGAGCGAAAAAAGCCGTTTTGTATTATGAAGTGCTGGAAGAAATAGAACAGGACGGCAAAATATTATCACTTGTCAAAATCAAATTGGAAACAGGTAGACATCATCAAATCAGAGTGCAAACGTCTGCAAGAGGGGTACCGATTTGGGGTGACAGAAAATATGCCAAAAATCAGAATGTTCCAAAAGGGGTAAATATTGCGTTATGGTCTGATTGTTTGGAGGGGATACACCCAAGCACAAA
>JAHHTV010000110.1 GCA_020024395.1 Anaerotignum sp.
CCGCCTGCACAGATGTAATGGAACCATTTTTTGTTGATGCAATTCTTTCTTGCAATGCCCCCACATCATTTGACAATGTTGGTTGATACCCTACCGCAGATGGCATGCGTCCCAAAAGTGCAGAAACTTCGGAACCTGCTTGTATAAAACGGAATATATTGTCAATAAATAACAATACATCTCTATGTTCTTTATCTCTGAAATACTCTGCCATTGTCAAGCCTGTTTGTGCCACACGCATTCTGGAACCAGGTGGCTCATTCATCTGCCCAAACACCAATGCCGTTTTATCAATAACACCAGATTCTTTCATTTCATGCCATAAGTCATTACCTTCTCTGGAACGTTCTCCAACACCTGTAAATATGGAATACCCACCATGTTCTGTTGCAATATTGTGTATCAATTCTTGTATCAATACGGTTTTTCCAACACCAGCACCACCAAACAGACCAATTTTACCACCTTTTGCATAAGGTGCCAACAAATCAATGACTTTGATACCTGTTTCAAATATTTCTATTGCTGGGCTTTGTTCTTCAAAACTGGGTGGTTCTCTATGAATTGACCATTTTTCTGTCCATTCTTTTTGCTCACCACCATCAATGGTTTCTCCTTGCATATTGAACATTCTGCCCAATACACCTTCTCCAACAGGTACTTTGATGGGGTCACCAGTTGCTGTCACATCATGCAATTTAGAAAGCCCTTCACTTGATGCCATCATAATGCAACGCACCATATTATCACCCAAATGCTGTGCCACTTCCATAACTGCTGTTTTGCCGTTCAAATCCACAGTCAATGCATCTTTGATTGCAGGCAATGCACCGTTTTCAAATTCCACATCTACCACAGGGCCTGTAATCTGCACAATTTTTCCTGTTTCCATTTTCTGCAACCTCCTTTCATTCTGTATCAAAATTCTGGCTACCGCCAACAATTTCATTCATTTCCTGTGTAATGTTTGCCTGTCTTGCTCTGTTATATGCCAAAGACAATGCTGCCAACATATCATCTGCACTTTTTGTTGCTGCATTCATCGCCATCATACGACTGTTTTGTTCGCTCGAAAAAGATGAAATCAAAGCACCAAATATCAACCCTCTGACATAGTTTGGCACCAATCTATCCAACACCACTTCTGGACAAGGCGAAAATTCTGTTGTTTCTTCAAATCTATCATGCTTTGCCTGTTCAAACAAATGTTTTTCCAGTGGCAATACTTTCAACAATGTTGGCTTTGAAACCATTGGAGAAATACTTTTTGTATACACCAAATAAATATCATCTAAATACCCTTTTTCAAACAGTTCCACCAATGTTTCTGAAATCGCACCCGAACGGTGTATATTTGGTTTTTGTGCTGTATACAAAAATTCTTTTTCCACATGATAGCCCTTTTTTTTGAAATATCTTCTGCCAATTTCTCCTACTACAAACAGTGAATGGCTATCATTTTCTGCAATATGTTGTTCTGCCAATCGTATGACATTTTGGTTATATGCCCCACAAAGTCCTTTATCCCCTGTGATAACCAAATACCCTTCATTTCTGATTTTTTTGTCTTTTCTTTGGTCAAAATATTTATGTTCTAGTGTACGAGGGGTATGGTCAACAATCGCCGCAATCGTAGATTCCAACAATGAAAAATATGGCATTGTTTCATCCAATCTTTTTTTTGCTTTCTTCAATTTAGAAGAGGAAATCAAATACATCGCATTTGTAATCTTTCTTGTATCTTGTATACTTCTCATTCTATCTTGAATTTCTTTTACGCTTGCCATCAGTCGCTCACCTGCTCTTTATACTCCGTAGCAACTTTGCATATTTGTTGTTTCAATTCATCGGAATATGTGGTTGTTTCCATGATTTTTTTCCCAATTTCTGGATACTTTCTTTCAAAATATTCCAACATTCCTGAAACAAATGTTTTGATTTGCTGTGCAGACATTCCCATGAACATTTTGGACTGTACCACGCAAAGCAATATAATTTGTTCTGATAATTTTTTCGGTTTACAAATGGGTTGTTTGAGTATTTCAATCAATGATTTTCCATATTCCAATGTTTCTTTTGTGGTTGGGTCTAAATCGGAACTAAATTGTGTAAACACTTCCATTTCTCGATATTGTGCCAAATCAATACGCAAACTACCCGAAACTTTTTTCATCACTTTTGTTTGTGCTGCACCACCTACTCTGGAAACAGAAAGCCCAACATTTACGGCAGGTCTTACACCAGAGAAAAACAAACTGCTTTCCAAAAATATCTGTCCATCTGTAATCGAAATGACATTTGTTGGAATATATGCAGACACATCACCTGCCAATGTTTCAATAATTGGTAGTGCTGTCATAGAACCACCACCATGTTCTTTGCTCAAATGACAAGAACGTTCCAACAATCTGGAATGTAAATAAAATACATCCCCTGGGTATGCTTCTCTACCTGGTGGACGTTTCAAAAGCAATGATATGGTACGATAAGCCACAGCATGTTTTGACAAATCATCATACACAATCAAAACATCTTTTCCACGTTTCATAAAATATTCACCAATTGCTGTACCAGAATACGGTGCCACATATTGTAGTGGTGCGGCATCACTTGCTGGAGAGGATACCACAATCGAATATTCCATTGCACCATGTTTTTTCAGTGTTGTAACCAAATTGCTTACCGTAGAGGCTTTTTGTCCGATACCCACATAAATACAAATCACATCTTGTCCTTTTTGATTTAATATGGTATCTATCGCAATGGCTGTTTTGCCTGTTTGTCTATCACCAATAATCAATTCCCTCTGCCCTCTACCAATGGGAAACATAGCATCAATGGCAAGTATCCCTGTTTGTAAAGGCTGATTGACTGGTTCACGAGAAATAATATCAGGTGCTTCTTGTTCAATATACAAAAATTCATCTGTTTCAAAGGCACCTTTTCCATCAATGGGTTGCCCCAATGCATCTACCACACGCCCAATGATACCTTCTCCAACAGAGATACCCGCACGTCTGTTTGTGCGATATGCTTGTGAACCTTCTTTGATATATACATCAGAACCAAATAAAATACAACCTACTGTTTTTCTTTCTATTTTTTGCACCATGCCTTTGATATCATGGTCAAACATAATAATTTCACCATACATGGCATTTTGCAAACCATATACTGTTGCAATCCCGTCTCCCACTTGAATAACTGTACCTGTTTCTTTGACCTCTGTTTTGACTGCAAATTGGTTGATTTCTTCTTTTAATACTGAAACAATTTCTTCTGGTTTGAAACTTGTCATGCTTTCACCCCCTGTACCAAATTTTTTCGCAACAGATTTAGACTATTTCGCACACTTCTGTCATATTGTTTATTGCCACATTGTATACAAATACCACCCAATAATGTTTTATCTTCTTGCCAATGCAATATAAATTCTTTTTTGTGTTCCAATTTGCATAACATTTGTGCAATGGCATCTTTTTGAGATTGTTCTGGTATTATGGTACAATATACCGTTGCTGTGCCAATGTTTTGTTTTTGTCTCAATAAATCATGATATGCTTTTTGTATGGCAAACAACAGCTGCATTTTCCCATTGTCGCACAATACTTGCAAAAACGATGTAATTTCTTCACCAAATATCCGTTTGATTACATTTTGTTTTTCTTTTTTTGCCACTGTTGGGTTGCATAACATTTCCCATAACATAGGACACGCTTCCAATACTGTGCAAGCATCTGTCAACGCTTTATCAGAAATACCACTTTCCAACAATGCTTTTGCATATACATCTACTATCTGCATCATTGTTTTTCACCTACCTCAGCCAAAAAAGCATCTATCATATGCTGATTGGCTTGTGGTGTCATTTCTTTCTCTGCCACCTTTTGTGCTGCCAATATCACCATATCGGCTGTATTTTGTTTCAAATCTCGCATCGCTTTTTGTTTTTGTTCTTCCATGGTATGTTCTGCATTTTTTCTAAATTTTTGTATCTCTGCTTTCGCTTCTTCCATCATGGTATGATATTGTTGTTTTGCATCTTCTTTTGCTTTTGTCAGCATCTCTGCTTCTTCTTGTTTTACATTTTTCATTATTTTTTCGTAAGATAATTTCAATTCTTGTGCCTGTTGTTTATTTTTTTGTGCATCTTGCAAATCATGTTGTATCATTTCTTGTCTTTTTTGCATCACTGCATTAACAGGACGAAACAAAAAATGTCGCAACACCAGAAACATCACAGCCAAGTCAATCAATGTCCAAATAATATTTAAGTCTAATGTCAGCATAAGGAATACCTCCTTATTTCAAAAACATGATAATCAAAATTGCAATAACAAAACCATAGATTGCAGTTGCTTCTGCCAAAGCACAGCCCAAAAGCAATATTTTATTGATATCTTTTTTTGCTTCTGGTTGTCTTGCGACTGCTTCTGCTGCCTTTGATGTTGCAATACCAATCCCAATACCTGCACCCATACAAGCCAAAACTGCAATACCTGCACCCAATGCTATCAAACCCATAATCAATTCCTCGCTTTCTTTTTGTTATCTTTTAATCTTCTATTGCCTCATTGATAAATAATGCTGTCAAAAATACAAATACATAAGCTTGTATCAAGCCGTCAAAAAAGTCAAAATAAAAATGGAATGGAATTGGAATAATCACTGGTACAATCATCCGTATCAATTCCACAACCACAAAACCACCTAATATATTCCCAAACAAACGCATGCAAAGCGATAATGGGCGTATCAATATTTCTAAAACATTCAACGGTGCCACCAAAGGCATTGGTTCTGCCAAACTTTTCACAAATCCTTTTGCACCTTTTGCATGAATTGCCGAAAATTCAATCATCAATATGCTGACCAGTGCCAAACCTGCGGTTACATTCAAATCCTTTGTTGGTGGTGTCAAACCAAATATACCAATCATATTGGCACAACCAATATAAATGGCAATGCTTGCAAGCAATGGTATATAACGACTTCCTTTTTCGCCCAATATGTCATAGAAAAATCCATGGATACCTTCCACAATGGTTTCTAATACCAGTTGTCTTTTGGTTGTTGGTATCACTTGCAAATTCCTTGTACATACCGCACAAACCACTGCCAACGCAGCAATGATAATCCATGTAACAACAGCTGATTCAGGAACTGGTATGCCACCAAATAGCGGGATTTCAAATGCAATTTTGCAATCTAGTTTCTCAATCAACTCTTGTGCCAACGCTTCCATACGACTTTCACCTACCTTTGTTCTTTTTTTATTAAAACGTTTCAATAACATATACGATTATATGCTTTCTTTTTGGTATGTCAAGTTGAAAACATAATAATAAATTTTCAAAATATACCAT
>JAHHTV010000111.1 GCA_020024395.1 Anaerotignum sp.
GATAAAAATTGACATTTTATTTTGTGTAATATATACAATAAATAGCAAAAAATGATAGAATAGGTGTTGGTTGCGTAAAAATGTCATGAATATATGGTGACAAAATGATTAGAACCTTTGGTTGTAAGCATTTTTGGCATATATTAAAATAAAGTTAAGGAAGGGTGGTTTTGCCAAATGCGTAATATGGAATACAACCCAACAACTTTGACAACACGTCAAAAAACAATCATTCAAATGTTGACACAATTTACAACAGAATATCCTGCAACGATTTCTTTGTTGTCTGAAAAATTGCATTGCAGCTCCAGAACAGTGTTGCGAGAAATGCCTATCATTGAAAAATGGCTGAAAGAGCATGAATTTTCTTTTTTTAGAAAACCTGGCATTGGTGTGATATTAAACGAAGATGCAGCAACCAAACAACAGATTTTTGATATGTTGGAAGAAACAGAAAAAAATATTTTGTTTGGAAAAGAAGAACGCAGAAAACGAATATTGGGTGAGTTGTTGTATGCAAAAGAACCTTTGAAATCATATTATTTTACGAAGAAATATAAGATTTCTGAAAGGACATTTAGTCATGATTTGGACTTTTTGAACCAATGGTTACAAAAATATCAAGTGGAGATTGTACGAAAATCTGGTATCGGTGTTTTTGCACAAGGCACAGAAAGTGCTTTTCGACAGGCGATTGCAAATGCTGTGTATGAATTTATGTCTGAAAAGGAAATTTTATATTTATTGTGTGGGCATCAAGAAAATAAAAAAGATGTTTCTGTACCAATCAAATACAGAGATATATATTTACTTGACCATGCAATACTGCAAAGTGTGGAAATGGTGCTTTCTGATGTAGAAAAAGTATTGCAGATACAATATCTGGACAGTATGTATATTGGGCTTTTGGTGCATATTTCATTGGCAGTCAAACGTTTACAAAACGGAGAAACCATACACATGGAAACAGAAAGATTGCTTATGTTAAAACAGCACCCAGAATATGTCATTGCACAAGAGATTGCAAAAGGGATTGATACAATGTTTCAATTACATTTGCCAGAAGATGAAATTGGATATATTGCATTACATTGTGTGCATACGGATATTTGGTATGATGAAACAGCAATATCTGTAGATAATATGCAAATGAGACAATGTGTCAAAAATATGGTTATGGCAATGCAAAAAGAATTGATGGCAGAATATCCAGTGGTATTGCTCCAAAATGAAAATATTATATTGGATTTATGTCAATATATCACATCGCTGTTGCACAGATTGACATTTCATATCCCCATACAAAATACACAGTTATCTGTATTTCGTAAGCAGTATGAAAATATATATCAAGCAACAGTTCAGTGTTGTAATTATCTAAAACCATTGACAAAAGGAGCAGAAATATCGCCGGAAGAAATTGGATATATTGCAATGTATTTCTGTACGGCATTAGAAAAACAGCAAAACCAAATACAAAAAATTCCTGTGGTTGTTGTTTGTCCGACAGGATTTGGCACATCAAAAATGCTTGCAGTACATTTGCAAAAAACATTTCCAGAATTGGATATTAAGGATATTGTGTCTATATTCCGCATCAATACAGAACAATTGAAAAAAGATGGTATTCGTTTGGTGATTTCTACGGTGCATTTGGATATTGATTTTTTGTATATCCAAGTCAATCCCATATTATCGGAACAAGATAAAATCGCTTTAAGAAATATGCTATCTACATTGCCGATGGCATCATCTATCCCCAAAAATAAAAAAACGTTGCTGCAAAAACAAGATGTTTTACAAATTACAAAATGGGGACAAGAAATTTTTGATTTGATAGACAATATCAAATGGAATATCATATCGCATATCACAAAAAAAGAAGATTTGATAGAAAATGCAGCAAAATTGTTTGCAAAGGGTTTGGAAAATCAAGCAATGATTATTTCAGATTTGCAAAAAAGAGAAACTGTTGCAAGCACATATATCAGCGAATTTCAAATGTTGTTGCTACATTGCAAAACACAAGGGATAACACATGGGTGCTTTGGATATATCAAATTGAAAACCCCTTTTTTTCATAAAGAAGGTATGATACAAGGTGCGATTGTGATGCTCATTCCTGAGAATGATAACCAAGTTTGTATGGAAATTATGCAATACATGAGTGGAGAATTGATTGAAAATGAAGCGTTGTTTGAAGCAATACAGCAAAAAGGAGAAATGGAGTTTCATCAAGAAACCGAAAAAAGTTTGCTACAATATTATCAGAAAATGCTTTTGAAAAGATTGGAGTGTGTAACATGAAAAATAGTATTCAAAAATTTGGTAAGTTTCTGAGTGCTATGGTAATGCCTAATATTGGTGCATTCATTGCATGGGGATTTATCACAGCATTATTTATTCCAAAGGGTTGGTTTCCGAATGAAAGATTGGCAACATTGGTAGACCCGATGTTGAAATATTTAATTCCGCTTTTGATTGCATATCAAGGTGGCAAAATGGTTGGAAAAGAAAGAGGCGGCGTGATTGGTGCAATCGCAACACTGGGCGTTATCGCTGGTTCCGATCAAGCAATGCTGATTGGTGCGATGATTATGGGGCCTTTGGCTGGTTTGGTTATTCGTGCTTTTGATAGAGCAACAGAAGGTAAAATGCCAGCAGGTTTTGAAATGTTGATACAAAACTTCTCTATTGGGATATTGGGCATGATATTGGCAATCATTGGGTATTACCTGATTGGCCCTGTTATGGCAACTATATTGGCATTTTTGGCAGGTGGGGTTGCATTTTTGGTACAAAACAAATTATTGCCTTTTGTGGCAATATTCATAGAACCTGCAAAAGTATTGTTCTTGAATAATGCAATCAACCATGGTATTTTTACACCAATTGGTGCAGAACAAGCGATAGAAACAGGAAAATCTATCATGTATATGTTGGAAACAAACCCAGGTCCTGGTTTGGGTGTGTTGTTAGCATATTGGGTATTCTCAAAAGACAAAGCAACAAAATCTTCTGCTCCTGGTGCAATTGTCATTCATTTCTTAGGTGGTATTCATGAAATATATTTTCCTTATATTTTGATGAACCCTGTGATTATCATTGCGCCCATGGTAGCGTCTATTGCAACAATATTCTATTACACAATATTCAATGCTGGTTTGACAGGCCCTGCTTCTCCTGGTTCTATCATTGCATATTTGGCGGTAGCGCCAAAAGGGGAAACATTGGTTGTATTGGGCGGTGTTTTGATTGCAACATTGATTTCATTCTTTGTGGCATCTCCGATTGTAAAATTATCAGGAAACAAAAATTTGAATGAAGCATCAGACAAAGTAAAAGAAATGAAAGCAGAGGCAAAAGGTTTGACAAACAAAACAGGAGAAATCAAAAAAATTGTATTTGCTTGCGATGCAGGTATGGGTTCTAGTGCGATGGGAGCAACCAAATTCAGAAACAGAATTGCACATTTGCAAACAGGCATTACTGTCATCAATACATCTGTGGATAATGTGCCAGCAGATGCAGATGTTGTGGTGTGTCAGACAATATTGCAAGACAGAGCAAAAGCAAGTGCACCACAAGCACAACTGGTTACCATTGGGAATTTCTTGGCTGACCCCAATTTAGATACATTATATGCAGAGTTGCAGGCAAAAGCAAAATCTGTGACAGAAACAAAACAAACAACAACACAAAAGCAAACAAATACAGGTATTATGGTGGCAAAAGGTATTCAAACTGGTCTGCCATCTGTAAGCAAAGAAGATGCCATCACGGCAGCAGGCAAATTGTTACAAACATTGGGCTATGTGGATGCGTCTTATGTGCCTGCAATGTTGGAGCGTGAAAAAACGGTTTCTACCTATATGGGATTGGGTGTTGCCATTCCACACGGCACAGCAGATGCAAAACAAGCAGTAAAGAAAACAGGTATTGTATTGCTACAATATCCAGAAGGTGTGGATTTTGGAGAAGAAAAAGCATATTTGGTATTCGGTATTGCAGGAATTGGTGACGAACATTTGGATTTGCTTGCAAAAATCGGTACAGTGATTGAAGATGAAGTAAATTTGGAAAAATTGAAACAAGCAAAAAATCCAGAAGAAATTTTGGCAATGTTCCAATAAATCCAATCAAAAAGATGTACAGATGTGTATGACACATCTGTGCATCACATATGGAGGAGGCAATGAAATATGAAAAAAGCAATACAATTTGGGGCAGGCAATATTGGGAGAGGTTTTATTGGTGCATTGTTGGCACAATCAGGGTATCATGTGGTATTTGCTGATGTGAATGAAGCAGTGATTGATAAAATCAATGCAGATAAAACATATACCGTTCATATTATGGATACAGAATGTAGAAAAGAAAAAATTTCAAATATCAGTGGCATTTTATCAACATCTGATATAATGATAGATGAAATATTAGAAGCAGAACTGGTGACAACTGCGGTTGGATTGACAATATTGCCAAGAATTGCTCCTACGATTGCAAAAGGGATTGCAAAGAGAAAACAAAATGATATCAAAAATGGTTTGGATATTATTGCTTGTGAAAATGCCATACAAGCAAGCTCACAACTCAAAGAGGCTGTGTATACATTATTAGATGATGCAGAAAAAGCATACGCAGAAAAATATATCAGTTTTCCAGATTGTTCTGTTGATCGTATTGTGCCACCTGTAAAAAGTGAAAACTTTATTGATGTGGTTGTGGAAAATTATTATGAATGGAATGTGGAACAATCTGCTTTCAAAGGAGAAATTCCGGATATCAAAGGTATGCATTTGGCAGATAATTTGATGGCATATATTGAAAGAAAATTGTTTACACTCAATACAGGACACGCCATCACTGCATATTTGGGATATTTGAAAGGATACCAAACAGTCGATGAAAGTATTGCAGATACAAAAATTTATGAGGTTGTAAAATCTGCAATGCAGGAAAGTGGTGCAGGGTTGATTGCAAAATATGGTTTTGAAAAAGAAAGTCATATGGCGTATATTGATAAAATCATCAGCCGTTTTCGTAATGTGTATTTGCAAGATGATGTGGCAAGGGTGGGTAGAGAGCCTTTGCGCAAATTGGGAGCAACAGATAGACTGGTAAAACCAATGATGACAGCATTGTCTTATGATTTACCAGTGGAACATTTGATAATTGGGATTGCAGCAGCAATGCATTATGACAATAAAGAAGATGCACAAAGTGTAGAATTGCAACAAAAAATCAAAAATTTGGGTGTAACAAACGCATTTTCTGAAATATCAGGTATCAAAGACCAATCTATTTTGGATAAAATAGAAACAGCATATGACAATATTAT
>JAHHTV010000112.1 GCA_020024395.1 Anaerotignum sp.
GTCAGAGTCATTGCCATCACAAATCAAAAAGGTGGTGTTGGCAAAACCACAACGGCAATCAATTTATCTGCGTGTTTGGCAGCCGCAGGCAAAAAAGTATTAGCCATTGATGCAGACCAACAAGGCAATACCACAAGTGGTCTCGGCTTAGACAAAAACAATGTTGCATTGACCATATATGATATATTATTGGAACAAACCACATTTGCACAAGTGAAACAACCCACCTGTGTAGAAGGTTTAGAGGTTGTACCTGCAAATATCAGTTTAACAGGTGCAGAAATTGAACTGATTGGCAAAGAGGATAGAGAATACATATTAAAAAATGCATTGGATACCATCAAAAATGACTATGATTTTGTGATTATTGACTGTCCCCCCTCTCTGAATTTGATTACCATTAACGCATTGACTGCCGCAGATACCGTATTGGTTCCCATACAATGTGAATATTTTGCATTGGAAGGATTGGAACAACTGTTACACGCTGTCAATCTGGTACGCAAACGCTTAAACCGCAGTTTAGAAATTGAAGGAATTGTATTTACCATGTATGATGCCCGTACCAACTTGTCTTTACAAGTTGTGGAAGAAGTCAAACGCAGTTTGGGGGAAAATGTATACCGCACTATCATTCCTCGTAATGTACGTTTGGGAGAGTCCCCAAGCCATGGTTTACCCATTCATTTATATGACCCAAAATCCAAAGGTGCGGAAAGTTATGCTTTATTGGCAGAAGAAGTCATGGAAAAGGAGTGGTAACAAATGGCAGTAAAAAAAGGACTTGGTGCAAAAGGTTTGGGTATTGAAGCACTCATCAATCACAAAATGGAAGACTTCGAAAATGGGGCAGATGGCGTTTTGGAACTAAACATCAACAAAATTTCCCCCAACCGCAAACAACCCAGAAAACATTTTGATGAAACAGCTTTAGAAGAATTGGCAGTATCTCTCAAAAATTATGGTGTTATACAGCCCATTGTTGTCAAAAAAACAAATGATGGATATTATGAAATTATTGCAGGGGAACGTCGGTGGCGTGCTGCAAAAATTGCAGGATTGAAAACAATTCCTGCCGTTGTGCGAAAATGGGAAGAAGCAGAAGCATTTGAAGCCGCATTGGTTGAAAATTTGCAACGGGAAGACTTAAACCCTATGGAAGAAGCACAAAGTTATCACCGTTTACAATCCGAATTTGGTTTCAGTCAAGAAAAAATTGCAGACAAAGTGGGAAAAAGCCGTCCTGCTGTATCAAACGCCATGCGTTTATTGCAGCTTGACAGCCGTGTACAAAATTTTGTTATGGAAAACAAATTGACAGGTGGGCATGCAAGAGCATTATTGCCTTTACCACCAGAAATGCAATTTATTTTGGCAGAACAAATTTTAGAACAAGGTTTGAGTGTACGTGCTGTGGAATTGCTTGTAAAACAAAAACTGGAACAAAAACCAGAAACAAAAACCACCACACAAACAAATCCATCTGCATATCAACAAATGGAAGAAGAATTGAAAGGCATTTTTGCTACAAAAGTCACAATCAGCAAAAAGAAACGCAAAGGCAAAATCGAAATCGAATACTATTCCGATGAAGATTTAGACCGTTTGCTCATATTGATGAAAAAATTAGAAACAGAAAGGTAAATGCAACATGATTACAACATTCGTGCAGAAATATATCGTCTATTTTATAGGCGGTTTGGGCATTGCCGTTGTTCTGCTGTTTGTATTATGTCTGATATTATTTTCCAAAATCAGACGAGAACGAAAACGCTATGATTTTTTTATGGGGGCAAATCGCAGACCCACACACAATTTAGAAACAAAATTACAAGAATATTATGAAAACACAAAAGCCATTGATGCCAAATATACCGATTTATTGAACATGGTAACGGATATGGACAAAACCATGAAATCCAATGTACAAAAAGTTGGCTTAATCCGATACAATCCATTTGAAGAAATGGGCGGAAATTTATGTTTTGCATTGGCATTGTTAGATGGTGAAGATAATGGTGTGGTATTAAATGGCATACACAGCCGCACAGGTTCTTTCACTTATGCCAAACCCATTGAAATGGGTGTCAGCATTTATATGCTTTCTGAAGAAGAAAAACAAGCTGTGCAAATGGCACAAGAACAAGCATATCAACCAAAACACGAAAAAGTGGTCAAAGTCAAATTCAAGCCATTGTTCAAACGTCGCTATGCACCAGATATGCAAAAACTGATAGCAAAACATCAACAACAAAAAATACCATCCGTTGGCGATGTTACAACAGATGAAAAACAACAAATTGAAAAAGAAGAAACCGTTGCTGCACAAATTGCCGCAACCAATATCACAGAAGCATTAGAAGCTTCATTAGAACAAACCAATATTACAGAACCATCAGAAACTTTATTGGAACAAATACAAGAAGAAACTGCTGATTTTTTTGGCACATATGATGAACAAGCATTTGTGGATAACACAGAAAATCAACCGTCGAAAAATGATGCTTTATTCTAACAAATAGTGTCGATAACTGCTATGTTTTTACATAGAATATCAAAATTTCTGTGTAGAAACTGTGGAAATGTGTATAAATCTTGTGGAAAACTCTGTGCATAACAAAAGTTATCCACAATTACAAAGGAGGAAGTCAGACATGACATATCGTATGATATTTTCTGATATGGACGGTACATTATTAAAAAATGATATGGAAATTTCAGAAAAAAACATCAATACCATCAAAAAAGCCACGCAAAAAGGTGTAGAATTTGTCATTTGCACAGGTAGAGGTGTGTATGGTGTAGAACGCTTTTTGAAACAATTAGACCTTTTTGGCAAAAAAGGCTATGTGATTTGCCAAAATGGTGCAGCTGTTTATGATTTAGAAAACATGAATATGGTGGTCAAACACGCTTTTTCTGCCAACAAACTACGTCCTGTAGTAGAAGCTGCCCGTCGTTTGGGTATAGATATTTATTTATATGATGACCGTACATTTTTAACCGAAAAAATCACAACAGAAGCAAAAAACTATTGCAAAGTTATGGGAGCAGATATGCGTATATTAGAAGATGGGCTTTCTTATGAAGGGCATTTTACAAAATGTTTGCTTTCTGCAAAAACAGAACTTTTAGAACAACTGCGTACAGAAATCACACCTTTAACCACAGAAACATTTAATATTTTTTATTCTGGGCCATATTATTTGGAAATTGTCAAAAAAGGTGTCAGCAAAGGCAATGCCTTAGTAGAAACAGCACAAAAAGCAGGTATTGCTTTATCAGAGGTCATTGCAGTTGGGGATAGCGAAAATGATTTGTCTATGATACAAAAAGCAGGTCTTGGCATTGCAGTTGGAAATGCTGTAGAAGATGTGAAAAAAGCTGCCAATGTTGTCATGCAGGAAACATGTGCAGAAGATGCAGTTGCTGCTTTAATTGAAAAATTTGTTTTATAATCCATTCTAATAAAAAAGCCCAACGGTCGGGGAACCGTTGGGTGTCGGACGCTGGTTTGACGTCCGGGGGCATAGTTTCTGTACAGGAAAAGGGGCCTCCTTGTACAGTACTATCATACAATAAATATGTGATATATTCCATAAAAGAACCATTAAAATTTCATTAAAAGAACCCATAATTTGACAAAATCATACCAAAAAAACACTTGCATTTTTGTTTTGTTATGTTATAATGGACTGCAATGAGGCGTAAAACAATATATTGTTTTGAAGAAAAACAAAGTTTTGGAAATTCTTACAGAGAGCCGATGGTGGGTGCAAATCGGCAGAAGGAACAAAACCGTCCATTTTTCAAGCCTGCCGATGAAAGTCGGAAGGGTAAGCCCTTTATCGCTGTTTGAGTGGTTCGGATACTTTTGTCCGAGCAATCTGGGTGGCAACGCGGGAGTGACTCTCGTCCCTGTTTTTTTGGGGATTGGGGGTCTTTTTTATTTTCAAAAATTACCCCATATCCTTATTCGATAGATTTGAAAAAAGAAAGGGGTAACAAACATTATGTTAGACATCAAATTTGTAAGAGAAAATCCTGAAATTGTAAAAGAAAATATCCGCAAAAAATTCCAAGATAACAAATTGCCTTTGGTAGATGAAGTGTTAACATTGGATAATGAAAACAGAACCATCAAACAAGAAGTGGAAGCATTGCGTGCAGAAAGAAACAAACTGTCCAAACAAATCGGTGGTTTGATGGCAAAAGGCGAAACACAACAAGCAGAAGAAATCAAAGCAAAAATCGCCAATGAATCCGAACGTGTGGACACATTGACTGCCAGAGAAAAAGAAGTGGAAGAACGCATCAAAACAATTATGATGACCATTCCAAATATCATTGACCCTTCTGTTCCCATTGGGAAAGATGACAGCGAAAATGTGGAAGTAGAACGCTTTGGTGAGCCTGTGGTACCTGATTTTGAAATTCCTTATCATACAGATATTATGGAAAGCTTTGATGGTATTGATTTGGATAGTGCCAGAAAAGTGGCTGGCAATGGTTTCTACTACCTGATGGGCGATATTGCAAGATTACATTCCGCAGTATTGACATATGCCCGTGATTTTATGATTAACAGAGGGTTTAAATATTGTATTCCTCCTTTCATGATTAGAAGCAATGTTGTAACAGGCGTTATGAGCTTTGCAGAAATGGATGCAATGATGTATAAAATCGAAGGCGAAGATTTGTATTTGATTGGTACCAGTGAACACTCCATGATTGGTAAATTCATTGATACCATGAACAAAGAAGAAGACCTGCCTCAAACATTGACCAGCTATTCTCCTTGTTTTAGAAAAGAAAAAGGGGCTCATGGTATCGAAGAAAGAGGCGTATATCGTATACACCAATTTGAAAAACAAGAAATGATTGTGGTATGTAACCCAGATGAAAGCCCTATGTGGTATGATAAATTGTGGCAAAATACCGTTGATTTGTTCCGTTCTATGGATATTCCTGTGCGTACATTGGAATGCTGCTCTGGTGATTTGGCAGATTTGAAAGTCAAATCCGTAGACGTAGAAGCATGGTCTCCTAGACAGAAAAAATATTTTGAAGTTGGTAGCTGCTCCAATTTGGGTGATGCACAAGCAAGAAGATTGGGTATCCGTGTGGTAAACAAAGATGGTAAAAAATACTTTGCACACACATTGAACAACACTGTTGCTGCACCTCCTAGAATGTTGATTGCATTCTTGGAAAACAATTTGCAAGCAGATGGTAGTGTACGTATTCCAGAAGTATTGCGTCCTTATATGGGTGGCTTAGAAAAATTAGAAAAAGTAAAATAATCATACAATAATAGGGTAGTGTATACTACCCTATTTC
>JAHHTV010000113.1 GCA_020024395.1 Anaerotignum sp.
CATATTCCAAAAAGCCTCCTTAATGTTTTATACATAAATAAAATTGATTACTTTATTTTTTGTAATCAGATTATAATATAACTTTTTTATACTGTCAAATGATAGAAAAATACATATTTTATTCAAAAATATATCAAATATAGAATAATACAAACTATATATTCTATTTTTTATTATACTTATGCAAAATTATATCTTTTCTCCATCAAAATTGTATCATTGCAATTTTTGATAATGTATATCAGTTTTTTTAATGTATCCCACAAAAAAGCATATATACAAAAAACCAAGAAAAATCATTGATTTTTCTTGGTTTTCTTATTGTTTTATTTTTGTTTTGGGTAAACCATATTTGCTTCTGTCATCTGCTCCAATACTTCTTTCAAAAACTTCTGACATTCTATTTTTGTAATTTCCAAATTATGGTCTAAATAATTGCCACACATTTCTGCTTTTGCTGCTGGAATTTCACCAGAAAATGTTGCAATATATGCATAACATTCTTTCATCACATCAGCAATATCACTAGATGTCAAATCACCTTTGAATATCGCATACATACCTGTTCGACAACCCATAGGGCCAATATAAATGGTTTTTTCTGCCCATTGTGCATGTGCTCTGAAAAAAGTTGCCATCAAATGTTCTAATGTGTGCATCACAGCTGTATCTATCACCATTTCACGGTTCGGCTCTTTCATACGAATATCAAATGTAGTCAAAATACCATTTTCAACTGTAGCTTTTCTAGATACATAAATTCCCCTCAACAATACATTATGGTCAATGCCAAAACTGGTTACGTCCATTTCTATTTCCTCGCTTTCATTGATTTATTTTTATTTTATCTGTTTTTTTGACAAAAAGCAACATTTGTATCAAAACGAAATTGTCTGTCCGATTGCAAATGCATACACATAACATTCTTTTACAGGCAATCCTGTCACCCGTTGCAATGCCTCACGATATAACTGTAATTGTATTGCATATTTTTCTTGCAATATTTTTTTACTGTACAAACGGTCACTTTTATAATCCACAAGCACAACGCCATCATTTTCTATGAAATAACAGTCAATGATACCATTGATTTGTATCCATTCTTCCACATCATCATATTGCCCATCTAAAAATACATCTTTTGGACGCATCAACATGGCAAAAGGTTGTTCTTTTTTCAAAATTTTTGCTTTTCTCATTCTATCAGCCAAATTTGATTGGAAAAATGTCAATATTTCTTGTTTTGGCATAGCATTTGCTTCATCTCGTGTAATTTTGCCTTGTTCTATGAGCTGATTTATCAATATTTGCAATGTTTCTTTTGTATATGTTTGTTGTAAATCTGCCGCCTCTACCACTGCATGCATCGCCGTACCAATCGCCGCAGATGTCACATTTCTTTTTTCTTTTACAAAATCAGGTAATTTCAATTCTGTGGGTAATTGTGCTGGTTCTCCTGTGATGATTTCTGCATATCTTCTTTTGATTTCAGATATAGAAACTTTTGCAGGCAGTTGTGTTGCTGTTTTGTAGTCATATTGCCATGATAATACTTGGAATATCTGTTCTTTTTGTCCGCTGTAATTTTGCTCTGTATCCCAATTTGAAAATATATCCGTTTTTTGTTTTGCTTTTTCTATTTTTTGTTTTTCTAATTTATACACATCCATTTTTTGCAATAAAGAAATCTGCCATTTTGATGGTTCATCGAAAAATTGATATGGTTCACCACGTTCTATGGGTTTCCATTTTTCGGGCAATGTTTTGCCACAAGGGTGTCTGAGCAATGCAGGCATCACCCAATCTAAATAATTTCTGCTTTTTCTCACACGATACACAGGAAGTTGTTCTGTAGGACAATCTGCAATTTCTGCCCATTTTGCAATGGATTTTTCCAAATTTCTGACTGTACCTGTCAATATCAATTTTTCTTTTGCTCTTGTCAATGCCACATACAAAACACGCATTTCTTCTGAAATATTTTCCAACCGAATGGCTTCTACCAATGCCGTTTTAGATAATGTGCGATAATATGTCCGCTGTTCCAAGTCCATATAATCCATGCCATAGCCCAAAGTTTGATGTGTGATAACGGCACTGCGAATATCTGCTTCATTAAACTGTTTTCCCATATCTGCCACAAACACCACAGGAAATTCCAGCCCTTTACTTTTATGGATGGTCATCACACGCACCAAATTTTCTGCCTCACTTTGCAATTTTGCGGCAGAGGCTTCTGCCTCTGTTGTTTTCATCTGTTCTACATACCGTACAAAATGAAACAATCCTTTTTGGCTGCTGTTTTCATATGTTTCTGATTTTTCCAGCAAAAGGCGTAAATTTGCTTGTCGCAAAGAGCCACCCGATGTCATACCCACATAATCATAATATCCTGTTTGCTGATACAAATATCGTAACAATTCATGCAATGAAATCTGTATTGCTTTTTCTCTCCAATCTTGCAAATCTGAAAGAAAACGGCTTAAATTTTGTATAATTTCTTGTTCTTCTCCCTCTGCCACATAACGCAATATACATTCATAAAACAAACCATCGCCACCAAATAAGCGAATTTGTGCCAAAACATCTGCGGACAAACCATATATCGGAGAATATAACAATGACAATAACGGAATATCTTGATAAGGGTTATCTGTCAAACGCAACATATTCAATACGGTGTCCACTTCTGTCATGTCATAATATCCCTCTGCGGTTTCCGCATAATATGGTACACCTTCTTTGCCAAAAACGTCATCTAATGTATTACCCCAACTTTTGATACTACGCAACAGTATTGCTACATCACAATATTCTAAAGGGCGATACTGCCCTGTTGCTTTATCCAATACCGAAAATCCTTCTCTTTGCATTTCTTTGATTTTATGTAATATCCATGTGATTTCTAATTGCTTTTTATCCAGTTCTTCAAGTTCTTCTGGCAATTCCTCTGCATTTGTTGCCGTTTCCAAAACAACCATTTCACAATCGCCACCACAAACACCTGCAAATGGTGGAAAATCTGCCTCTGCATACAATGCCGCTTCTGCATCGTATGCCACATCGCCGCAATCTTCTGTCATCAACTGCCGAAATAAAAAGTTAATACCATCTAATACATTTTTACGGCTACGGAAATTTTTAGAAAGTATAATTTTTCTTGTTTTGCCACCTGCCTGTACAGGATAAGAACGGTATTTTTCATTAAAGAGTTGTGGCATTGCCAAACGGAAACGATAAATGCTTTGTTTCACATCTCCCACCATAAAGCGGTTATTTTTACCCAAATACGCACCAGAAACCGCACAAAGCAACATTTCTTGCACCACATTGCTATCTTGATATTCGTCAATCATCACTTCATCATATTTTTTTTGCATTTGTTTTGCAGCTTCTGTTGGAATAACGTTATCTTTTGTACTTTCTGGTTCTGTCAATATTTGCAGTGCGAAATGCTCATAATCATGGAAATCCATCCATAATTTTTCTTTTTTTGCTTCTGCAAAACGTTCCATAAACAATATCGTTATATCTGATAAAGCCTTTGCCACAGGATACAATCCCTTAAGCAATCGCAACTGTGTTTGTGCATCATAACAAAAATAGGTTTCACCCAATTTTTGTATAGTTGTTTTTGCATCATTTCTCAAATTTTTCACTTGGTCTGCTTTTTCTTTTTCTTCCCCACGATAAGATGGCATACGTCCAAAACTAATTGCAGAAAATGCTTTTTGCCAATCTGCATACCCTTTTTGTTGCAAAACATTTTTCAAATATGCCAATGGCTCCAATTCTTTTTTGATACAATCATAATAAGCTGTAAATTCTGCATCATATTTTGTCAACCGTTCTGCCTTTTGCATTTGATAATATGCATCTTCCACATTTCCATATAATGCGGTTCGTATCACATCTATCCAACAACAATCGTCCAAACTTTCATTTTCTCCAAAAGCAAAACGTTCTGCCATATCCAAAAGCAATTTTTGTGGATGTGGGTCACCTTGTGCAAATTCATACACTTGTAATATCAATTCTTTCAAACGCCTATCGCCTGTATCTTCGCTAAATGTTTCCAACAGTTGCAAAAACCCTTCGTTTTCTTCTGTATACAATTCCTCAAACAATTCTTCCAAAACATCTCTTTGCAACAATTTAATTTCCGATGGGTCAGCCGTTTTTGCCGCTGGGTCTAAGTCCAATAAATCATAATATTCTCGTATCACCTGCAAACAAAATGCATGTATGGTTTTAATATCCGCATGGCTCAAATACGCCAACTGATTTTGTAAATGTGTATTTTGTGGTTGTTGCTCCAATTTTTTTGTAATTGCCGCACCAATTCTTTGACTCATTTCTGCCGCTGCTGCTTTTGTAAATGTCACAACCAGCATACGGTCAATATCCATTGGTGTATCCCCTTCTGTAATGTGTCGAATGATACGCTCTACCAATACAGCCGTTTTGCCACTGCCTGCTGCTGCCGCTACCAAAATATCACTATCTTTTGCCATCATGGCACATTCTTGTTGTTTTGTCCACATATCATTCCCGCCTTTTTCTATTTTCACATGGCAGATGCCTTTTTCAATCGTACATGAAACGGCACATATCCCACAAATGATGCTAAAAAACTTCTGTAAGAATTATACCAAAAATGCAATAAAAATGCTAATGTCAAAATATCAAATTCTGGCTGCAATCGCAAATATTGTATCGTTAATTTTGCAAAAAGTTCTGAAAATCCACTTTGTGAAATACCAATACAACGGTATAAAACATCTGACATTTGCATTTCTTTTTCAGATAAATGATACACCTCTTTTAATGCAGATTGCATACATTGCCATTTGATTTGTTTTTTTCTGCGTTTTGCGGTGCAGATACTATGGTGTATTGCTGCTAATTTGAAAAATCGTTCCAACATTCTTTTGTCTATATCTTGTGCATTTTGAAAACAGTTTCCTTTGCTAAAATCCAAAAACAACATTTCATAAATATCCGCTGCTGTACTTTCAGCACATTGTATATAAAACCCACGATAAAATATATCATCCAAGTCTGATGCTTGTTTGACATATTTTTCTTTTACCGCTTCTAATTGCATCAAAAATTGTTTTTCTTTTCGTTTTTTATGCACAATCATCGCCACCTTTCGCTATATATCTTTATTGTAGCGAAAAATCATTTTTGTTGTACAAGCACTTCCACACAAATATTGACATTTGT